>DUUN01000082.1 GCA_012841535.1 Gallicola sp.
CTAAAGATATGTTAATAGGTGACATTATTAGAACTTACCCAGATGCAATTGAAGTTCTTTTACAAAATGGAATGTCATGTATCGGATGTCCAGGTAGTCAAATGGAAAGTTTAGAAGAAGCTGCAATGGTTCATGGCTTAGACATTGAAAAACTACTTTCAGAATTAAATGCATAATTAAAAGGCACATAATTGTGCCTCTACATATATACACCTATTTTACTAGGTGTTTTTTTATTTATGATTTTTATAATTTCTTTTCTTCTATTTTTTCTATATCATAAGGAGTTTCTTGATATACACAATAATTTAACCAATTTGAGAAAAACAGATTACTATGCGCCTTCCATTTTACTGAAACTCCCTTTTCAGGATCATCATCCTTATAATAATTTTCCGGTATTTTTATATTAAGTCCCTTTGCTATATCCCTTCTATATTCCCTATCTAATGTATAGGTGTCATATTCTCCATGACCACTTATAAATATAAATCGATTATCCCTTGTCGATGCCATATGCATTCCAACCTTATCGGAGGAAGCCAATATTTTTATATCATCAATTTTTTTCATATCATCAATTCGTGTAAAAGTATATCTGGAATGTGGAGCAAAAAAAGACTCGTCAAAACCACTTGTTAAAACAGATTTTTCCTGTAAATTTACTTCATAAACCCCAAATAGCTTTTCCTTCATTTCATATTTTTGAATTCCATAATAATGGTATAAGGCAGCCTGTGATGCCCAACAAATAAACAGTGTTGAAAAAACATTTTTTCTGGCAAATTCCATTATATCCTGTAATTCTTCCCAATAGTCAACCTCTTCAAAATCTATTAATTCAACAGGTGCTCCTGTAATTATCATAGCATCATATTTCTTGTTTTTTATTTCATCTAGTGTAATGTAAAATTTTTCTAAATGATCCTTGCTAGTATTTTTACTTTCATAGGTCATGGTTCTAACTAAATCAACCTTAACTTGTAAAGCAGTATTTGAGATTCTTCTTAATAACTGAGTTTCAGTTTCAACTTTAGTAGGCATAAGATTTATTATAGCCATCTCTAAAGGTCTAATATCTTGCCTTCTAGCTCTTTCTTCATCCATGACGAATATACGCTCTTCTTTTAAAATATCACTAGCCGGTAGATCTTTAGGTATAATAATCGGCATTTACTACCTCCATCCTTGTCTATTTAAACTTGTATTCTTAATTATATAAATAAAATAAGGAGATTATACAATTGTATAATCTCCCTAATTGAAAATTTATATTATAATCCAAGTAAATTTCTTAACTTTGGTTCATCGAAACCAACAATTTCTTGTTCGTCTACTAAAATTACTGGAACTCCCATATGTCCCATTTTCATTAATTCAGTTCTTGCACTAGAATCCTTTGAAATATTTTTTTCAGTAAACTCTACATTATTGTTTTCTAAGAATTGTTTAGCTGCCACACAATATGGACAAGTATCGCTTGAATAAACTACTACATTCGCCATTAATAAATCTCTCCTTTCTCTACGATTTATTAATACCCTGAACTTTTTGTTTTAATCATATTTAATTTTATTGGCAATATTTATATAATCATTTAAAGATAAATTCTCTGCCCTTAAATTAGAACTGATATTTAATTCTTCTAATACTTGTTTTAGCCTTTCCTTTTCGATATTAGCAAATCCAGTTGTTAAGGAATTTAAAATATTTTTTCGTCTTTTAGTAAATCCTGAATGTATTAGCTCAAACAAAAGATTTTCATCTACGTTAAACTCCTTATTTTTTAATTTTAAAATCACAACGGCACTATCTACTTTAGGACTTGGCATAAAAATATTTTTTGGAGCTTTGGCTATAATACTTGCATCAGAATTATAATCAATATATAGCGAAAGGCTTCCATAATCCTTATTGTCTTTAGTAGCAACTATTCTTCTTGCAACCTCTTCCTGTACCATTACTGTAATAGAATCTATATACTCCTTATTTTCAATTAAATATTCAATAATCGGAGTTGTAATATAGTACGGTAAATTAGCTACAACTTTTAATTTTCTATCGGGAGAAAATTCTTCCTTTATGTTTTTTATATTTTCTTTTAAAATATCATTATTAATTATTTTTATATTGTTAAAGTCCCTTAATGTAAATTCTAAAACTTCCATTAAACGACTATCCTTCTCTACAGCTATAACCTTTTTAGCATTTAACGCTAATTCCTCTGTTAAGGTTCCAAAACCAGGTCCTATTTCTAAGACTGTATCATCTTTCGAAATATTTGATTCCTTTACTATTTTTCTTATAATATTTCCATCTATTAGAAAATTTTGGCCCAAAGCTTTAGAAAAAGTAAATTCAAACTTATTTAAAATTTCTTTTAAATAACTTGGTTGATATAGTCTATTATCTTTCAATTTTTAATAAAGCCTCCTCTAATTCCCTTCTTGAAATATTGTATTTATTTAATCTTTTCAAGAACTGTTTAGAATTTCCATAGCCTATTGAAAGTGAATTACCTACAATTTCCCTTCTCTTTTTCGATCCTTCACCAGTAAGTTCATAATAAACCATATCTTCAAAAGTAAATTCTTCTCTCGTGTCTTCAAAATTTGCTTTTGCATTTTTTAAAGCATTTAAAATGTCCTCTGGTTTGGCATTTTCTATACCTATATCTCCATTTTTTATGGTTTTATCCTGTTTAATATAGGCATTTTTAACACCCTTTATATTCCTATTAATAATTTTTCTAATTCGTTCCCCTGCATAATCAGGATCTGTTAAAACAATTAAGCCCTTTTCCTTTTGAGCCTTTTGTAATCTTTTAAACAAATCCTTAGGAAAATGGTAACCACCTGTAATAATAATCTCACAATCGCAAGCTCTTTTTACAGCAGTTACATCATCTCTTCCTTCAACAACTATAATTTCTTTAATCATCAAATTTAATTCCCTTTAAATTAAATAGTTTTATAGTATTTTCTCTACTTGCTTCAATAATCTCATCAGTTTCTAAATTTCTTAGCTGTGCAATTGTTTCAGCAACGTATTTCACATACTTAGGTTCATTTCTTTTTCCCCTATTTGGTGTTGGAGTTAAATAAGGAGAATCCGTTTCAATTAATAGTCTATCTAAAGGTATTTGCTTTGCTGTGTCTTTAACATTTTTTGCATTCTTAAAGGTTACTGGACCGGCAAAGGAAATATAATATCCTAAACTCATATACCTCTTTGCCATTTCAATAGAACCAGAGTAACAATGCATTACCCCTATAACTTCACCTTTAAATTCATTTAATATATCAAAGGTTTCACCATAGGCATCCCTTGAATGTATAATAACCGGCAAACCTAATTCTTTTGCTAAATTCATTTGCTTTCTAAAGACTTCCCTTTGAATTTCCCTAGGACTATTGTCATAATAATAATCCAAACCTATTTCACCAATAGCTACAACTTTTTCATTTTTTGCCATTTGTCTTAATTCTTCTAAATTTTCATCTGTAAAGCTTTCAGCCTCATGGGGATGCACTCCTATAGCTGAAAATATAAAATCATATTTAGAGGATAATTCCAAAGTATTTTTACTAGACTCCATATCTGAAGCTGGGTTAATATAATAGGCCACATAATTATTATATAGATCCTTAATAATTAAATCCCTATCGTAATTAAATTTTCTATCATCTAAATGTGCATGGCTATCTATCATAAATTTCATTAGGAAACATCAGCTCCACTTTCAATATCAGATAAAGTTGAAAGTAAGGTTAAATCCTCCCCTTTATCTGCTGCTAAAATCATACCGTTAGATTCAACACCTCTTAGCTTAACAGGTTTTAAATTAGTACAAACTATAACCTTTTTACCTATTGAGTCGTCAGCAGAGTACCATTTTTTAATTCCGGAAACAATTTGCCTAACTTCATCTCCAATTTTAATTTTAAAAACCAATAATTTATCGGCTTTAGGATGATTTTCCGCTTCTATAATTTCTCCAACCTTTAACTTTACCTTATCAAAATCATCTATAGTAATTAATTCTTCTTCTTTAATTTCTTCTTGTTCTATATCCATTCCCTTTTCCTTTTTTCTTTCCTCTATTAATTTATTATTTACTTCTTCAAGTTTTACAAGCTCTTTTTTAATATCTAATCTTGGAAATAAATTTTCTGTTTTCTTAACAATAGTTCCAACCTTTGTAAGTCCAAACTTTCTAGCATCATCCCAATTTAATTCTTCTAAACCGATTTGTACTTGAATTTTTTTAGCAGTATCTGTAATAAAAGGACTAATTAAAATATTTACAATTCTTAAGCTATCTACTAAGTTATATAAAACAGTAGAAAGTCTATTATAATTTTTCTCTTTTCCTAAAACCCAAGGTTCAGTTTCATCTATATATTTATTAGTTCTTCTTATTAATTTCCATATACTTTCTAAAGCATTGTTAAAACTTAATTCATCTATATGTTTTTCAACTTCCTTAATAGTTCCTTCTGCAAGTTCTATTAACTCCTTGTCTACTTCTTCCTTTTCTACCGGTTCCTTAATTTCTCCATTAAAGTACTTTTCAACCATAGTAACACTTCTAGAAACTAGGTTGCCTAAATCATTAGTTAAGTCTGAATTTATTCTTTGTAAGAATTTTTCATTTGTATAATTTCCATCATTGCCAAAAACAAATTCCCTTAAAATAAAATATTTTAAAGCATCAGCACCATATAGTTCTATAATTGGTTCAGGATAAACAATATTCCCTTTAGATTTACTCATTTTATCCTCATCAAATAAAATCCAACCATGAGCAAAAATTTCTTTTGGTACTTCTAAATCCAAGGCCATTAACAATGCCGGCCAAATAATAGCATGGAATCTTACAATTTCCTTTCCTACTAAGTGAACATCAGCTGGCCAATATTTATTGAATTTTTCTTCATCTACACCGTAACCAATACCAGTTAAATAACATGAAAGAGCGTCAATCCAAACATATATAATATGATTATCATCAAAAGGCACCTTTACTCCCCAGTCAAAACTATTTCTAGTAACTGATAAATCATCTAATCCCTTTTTAAGAAAATTATTTAACATTTCATTTCTTCTAGATTCAGGTAAAAGGAAATTAGGATTATCCTCATATAGTTTTATTAATTTATCTTGATATTTAGATAATTTAAAGAAATAGGATTCCTCTTCGTGATACTGTACCGGTCTTCCACAATCTGGACACTTACCATCTACTAATTGTGCATCTGTCCAAAAGGCTTCGTCTGGTACACAGTAGTTTCCCTTATATACGGATTTGTAAATATCACCTTTATCATAGAGTTTTTGAAAAATTGCCTGTACGTTTTTTTCATGTTGAGGATCAGTAGAACGAACAAAAGCATCATAATTAATATCCAATTTTTTCCATAACTCTTTTGCACTTTCAACTATTGGGTCTATATATTCTAAAGGCTCTTTTCCCGCTTCCTTAGCCTTCTCCAGAAGCTTTTGACCATGTTCATCTGTACCTGTTGTAAAAAAAACATCATAACCTTGAATTTGTCTTATTTTTTTTAAAGTATCGGCAATAATAGTTGTATAGGTATGACCTAAATGTAAATTATCACTTGGATAATAAATAGGCGTTGTTAAATAATAAGCTTTTTTATTGCTCATAATATCATCTCCTTAAATAAATATATAATTGTCTAAAATCTTTAATTCTTAATTTACTAATATAAGTCCATAAATTCCCAAATTCTCTTAGTAAGCAGTTAACTTATCGAAAATAGATTTTCCATTTCAATCATAAAAAAACCTTCATCTCCAATAGAGACGAAGGTAATATTCGTGGTACCACTCTAATTCAACTTATAAAATAAGTCCTCATTAACTTAGACTCATGGGCCATTTTCACTAAATACATCCTTTGCTTTTCACCAAACAGCAACTCTCTTATCTCAGTATTAAGATCTCTTCCAATCACAGTCCTATTCAATTACGCCTTATTTTACCTTAAATTAGCAATTTAGTCAAGTTAGTTATATTTTTATAAAAATATATTTATACCTTTCTATTACTATTTTAGATTTATATATAATTTTAAACAAAGCTACTATATATTATGATAAAATTGTTAAAAGGAGATGGTTAAATGTACGAAGAAAAATTAGTTCCTTCCTTTGATGGAACAGAACTTAGAATGAGAACTGACAAGGTAGATAATCCTAAAGCAGTAGTTTTAATTTGCCATGGATTATGTGAACATTTAAACAGATACGACTATGTAACTGAGAAACTAAATGAAAATAACTTTTCCGTTTATCGATATGATCAAAGAGGTCATGGAAAATCTAAAGGAAAAGATGTTTATTTTAATGACTATAAGGATATGCCAAGTGATGCAAATTTTATCTTTAAAATAGCCGAGGAAGAAAATCCTGGCCTTCCAATTTTTGTTTTAGGTCATAGTATGGGAGGGGAAACAGCAACTTTATTTGGAACAATATATCCACGAAAAGCAAAGGGAATTATTTTATCCGGTGCATTAACTAGATTTAATACTAAATTATTTCCAGACAAACTAATGGATGCAGATGATGAGTTCTATTTTAAAAATGCCTTAGGTGATGGAGTTTGTTCTGACAAAAATGTAGTAGAAAAATACATAGCTGACCCTTTGGTAAAAAATATGATCTCTGCAAAATTAGTAAAAGAAATTACCTTAGGAGTTCATTATTTAAAGAAGAACGCCGACAGATTTATAGCTCCTGTATTAATATTACATGGTGCAGATGATGGACTTGTCTCAGAAAAAGATTCCAGAGATCTTTTTGGAGAAATAGCTTCCAAAGACAAGGGATTAATTATTTATTCGAAGCTTTATCATGAAATATTAAATGAACCAGTTAAGGATAAAATTATAGCTGAAATTATAGAATGGATAAATGAAAGAATATAATATTTATTAATAAATAGCTTTATAATACTACTATAAACTCGGGGCTGAAACATTAATTTTAGCCCTAAGTTTTATGCTATGCAACTTTTAAGATATTTCAATTTTATGAATTTTAGATATTTCTTCTATTAATTTTGCTTTTGATTTTAAATTGGTTTTAATGCTATTTATTTTTTCTTCTGTCCCTCTAAATATTGGATAAGTAACACTTAATGCTAATTTATAACCTGTATTCATATTTATTGGAACTGCAATACAAGAAGCGTGTAACATCGCTTCCTGATTATCATATGCAAATCCTATTTTTCTCACATTTTCAACTTCTTTTAACAATTCTTTAATATTCGTTATAGTTTTTTCTGTAAATTTTTCAAATTTAAAACCATCATACATTTTTTCAATTTCCTTATTATCTAAAAAAGATAGTAGAGCTTTACCTAAACCTGTACAATATGCAGGCATATATTTACCTGTATAGGATAAAATTTTTATCGCTTGATCCGGTTCTACTTTTTCCAAATAATATACTTGATCACCTACTAACATGCCAAGTTGACAAATTTCTTTACATTCGTCAACAATATCTATCATTTCTTTTCTTATAATATCAATTCCACCTAAATTTGCAGAATACGATAATCCAATTTGAAAAGTCTTCAAACCTATTACATAATTATTAAATCTATTTAATTTTAAGTATCCATTCTCTAATAAAGTATTTAATATAGGATAAATTGTACTTTTAGGACTTCCAATAGTTTTTGAAATCTCCGTCAAGCTTAAACCCTGTGGATTTCTATCTACACATTCTAAAATTTTCAATACTCGCATTGTAGGTTGATGCAAATCAATTGTTTCTTTCATTATAAAAATACCCCCTGTCAACAATAATTATTTTATAAATTCAAATCTTTGCTTCTTAATTAAGAATGTAAATCTATTCGCTATAATTTTCATACAATAATACTAGTTTATATTGTTAATATATTTTTATTGACTATGTTTCATAACCAATATTAAATCTCTCTTAATAGCATATCTAGTACACTATATTTTCTAATGTAATTAGAATCAATAATATTTTTAACATATTCAACTTGAAAAGTTTTTTATTTTTATTTGATACAATGCTAAATTTTAATAATAGTAAGAACCTAAATCTCTATTTAATATAATTTAAATTAATACTCCTTAAAATTCCAAATTTCATATTTAATAAAAAACTATTAAATAATTCAAATATATCAAAGTAAAAATACAAGTTACATATGTTTATACATAGTAGTTAGTTTATTTTATCTATATTTAAATATTCTCCAGTAATATATTCTTAAATAAAATGTATACCATCTATTATATCATTGATTTTATTAAGTCTATCTCTCCAATTTTTATATAATCCATATTATTTTTATTTTGCTGTTTTTTCTTACCCTTACCACTCACGATTCACTCCCTGTTTTTATTATTTAAATTCTATAATATTTGATATAAAACCGTCCTATTTAGCGTAGTCTATCCACTTGTTGTGATTTTATTAAATCTATAAATTTATCTGTTTCTATTAAAGACTTTGATTTATTTAAGCAATGTTTAAATGATTATTTAGAAAATAATAATTTATCAGATAAGGTTATTCTACTTTAAATACAGGTATGGAATATTCAGAATATATTAAAAATACTATTAATTATAATTTTACTAACGGAAGAATTGAAAGCAATAACTATAAAATCAAGTTAATTAAAATAGTTTCTTATGGTTATCATAGTTTTGATAATTTCAGATTAAGAATTATGCTATGTTTTCATAAGTTTAAATTTAAAGGTTTTGAAAATGAAATAGCGGCTCAAACTTTTTAGCTTGAAACGCAAATATTATTATTTTTTCTTCATCAAAACATAAAGTTTCAGGTAAATATGATCTATTAACTTTGAAATCCTTATAATTAGCCTCTAAAGAACGAAAAACAGTATTTGAAGATACATAATTTAACTTAGCAATGTCCTTTTGACTTATTTTCATTGTCAGATTTTAAGTTATATGTAGTTTTACGCTATTTGAAATAAAACAATTCTCATCTACAATATTAGTTTTTGCTGTAAAAGTATGAGAACATTCCTTACATAAAAATCTTTGCTTCTTCAATCTTAAAATAGTAGGATTGCCATTTAATGGAAGAAGTTTAATATTTGATGTTGTGTTTCCATATTTAATAATGGTATTTTATTCCATATTTCCACAACTTGTACAAACTTTAGCAACATAAGAAAGTTTAGCATCAATAACCTTGTATGTTGTATTGTTCTTTCTCACTTTATCATTGAATTTAATAAATTTAA
>DUUN01000616.1 GCA_012841535.1 Gallicola sp.
CTTCGCCGAATACTCCGATATTACCGTGTCCATGGCAGGCCGGACACCTAGTCAGGTATGTCGTGTAACGTTTCCGGGTTCCCGATGTTGCCGGGCCTTAGAGGCACCGGTTAAACCCTGGTATATGCCCTTCGTCATGCCGGTGCCGTCCAAACTTGGCTTAGGTCCGGCAATATAGGCCGGAGTGACCGAAGGGAACGGAGCCGGGAACCCTGTTGTTATATGAAGTTTCTAACAAAACAATTAGTATAAGTAAACCTGTTCTCATTTATAAGTATATCGTTTGTTTTTAATAAATCCCAAGGCCTTTCCCCAATTAAGTATTTTTTTTGTTCTCCAAATTATAGTTTCTATAGACATATTTGGTGGGAAAAGGGCACTCACCGCTTCAAGGATATTCTTATTATTTCCAGCTGCATTCCATATATTGCTATATTGTTCATTATTTAAAAATTCCTGGCGAACAATGTCTTTAAGTTCATCAATATTACGTATGTCATTAATCCTATTAAGAATACCTGAATTTTTCAAATCACTATATGCCTTTTTATTTTCTCCTTTAAATTCAGTTTCCCCACTTTTAATCATGTCAAAGCAACTCTCAATGTATTTCCAAGATACAGATGGGATCAAATAAACTTGACCATGCCTTAGAAACCTGCGTTTAGACAAATTTATATTGTTTAAATTTCCTAATGAATTCGTTAAGTCTTCAGCAGATGTTTTGCTTAATGTTATTGTAGAGTTATTAGTAACATCAATAATTCTTGTAGCTTCTAACCAAGCAATTAGAATATTACTATAGGATACCCATGTAGCATTATTTGCTTCAACATATGGATAATAATCTTTCATATATTTGCTCATATCTTCTTGCCTCATTTTGTTTTTTGATAATTGAACTACTAAACTCGAAACTAAGTCATTACTTAGTAATTGCCTTCTTATATATTCACCTAAGTGCCCCTGTGCATAAATATCTCTAATATTTTTGGGGACCACCCAATAATTATCTTCTTTTTTTACTAAATTCAGAATCCTACACTCTTTAATATAATTCGCCAATGTTTTCTGGCTAGTATTTAATGATTTCGATAATTGGTCAATAGTGAATTTATTCTTGTTTACAATCTTTTCAAAAAACCTTATTACTGAATTTGGATGTTGTCTATAAATATATTGGTGCTTAAATTCTGGTAATTTTTTGTATACTAGATATTCCTTAAAAACATCATTATAGGTATCGTATGTAACCCCACTTAAACGCAATAATCTCACTTGAGTAAATTTATCAAGCATTTTAGGTAATAATGGATCTTCGTCAAAATATCTTTGAAGTTGATGGAAATCAGCAGGTAACCTACTACTTATTCTAACCAAATATTCCTTTTCGATTTCTTCAAGCCCTTCCAATTCCTCCTCAAATAAATCATCAAGCATTAATCCAGTACTAATAAGTTGTTTCTGAGAAATATTTTCTTCCATAGTTAATTTCAAAATATGAGCCATTGTCCGCTTTAAAAGCCATGGAAATCCTTGTGCAAACTCGAGAATATATGAAAGAACTTCACTACTAATACTTTTTGAACTGCTCTCGTTAATCTTATCTAGTAAGTCCTTTGCTTCTTCTTTAGTAAAATCTTTCAATTCAAAATTACTAGATATCGAATTTAGTTGTTGCAACGAAATAAGTGTATTATCATAAGTAGTTAGTTGATCGTTTTTTCTTGCCAAACAAAAGAATATATTATCTTTATATTTATAAATTATTTTTGCAACAGTTTCATATGCATTAAATATCTCCGGCAGTAAAAAAGTGGATTCAAATTGATCTACCATCAAAACATTAATTGAATTTGTAGATTTTACGCATTTCACTAATTCATTTTCTACTTGAGTAAAATCTTGTGGGATAGTACTACTGCCTACAAACCTCCCAATAATTGCAAAAACATCTATGACTGACTTAATATCTCTTGCATCATGTAACTCTACATTATAACCTAGTTCTTTAAACTTATCTCTTAAGAGAGCCAAAACGGAACTTTTCCCAACCCCTGATCTACTTTTAATCTGAATAACATTTGATTTGAAACCCTTATTACGTGTGATAGATATTATTTCATCAACTAAAGCTTTTCTTCCTACAAAAAATTCAGGCGCAGCAGGTAATCTATAATCTGTCCAATCTTTACCTAATAACAAACCCTCTTGAATTATTCGGAATTCCTTTTTTTGTTTCCTTGCATTTTTAGGATAAACAGGTTCCAAAGCTGAAAGTACACTAATATTATTCTGATATTGATTTAGAAGGCTAACATCATCAACAAGTTTTAAATCGGAAGTAAATACAAAAAAATGCGAAGGATTTATAGAGGTATTTATACTTGCAATGACAATTCTACTATACCCATAGTTTGTTGTTAATAAATACTCCATTAAGGGACTATATTCCATTCTTTTTACATTGTTAAACAACTGAGCTTTTGTTGGCAAATTTAATGTAGTTATGATTTTATTAAATAATTCTTCCCCAGTAAAACAAGTCAGCCCCATTCCTGAAACACTATTGAAATAATCTTTTGCTTCTGGAGTTAAAGGTGAGGTCGATAAGAATACTCCGTGTACTTTTTTTTCAACTAATCCTAAAGGAATTAATTTGCCAACAAAAGCACTAATTGTTTGTCCATCTATTGAAGCTTCGTGTGCCTTAGCTTCTCCAATAATCTTCATTGAAGTTGTTTTGTCAATACCATCTAAATCATATTCAAGGCTATTATGTTTTTGTCTTATGGATACTTGGTAACCGTTTTTACCTAAATATTCAGCAAGTAACCCTTCAAATAATTTTCCTTTATAGAAATTCGAATTTTTGTCGTCTTGCTTATGATCATAAAATAAAAACACTATTTTCCCTCCAGACAATTATATTTTAAAAGATATTCAATAAAACTGTCCCACTCAACCACTAAATATTTAACCTTAAATAATTCAAATTCACATCTTTTAAGAAATTTCATATAACGTGCGCCGGGTTTGCGAAGTCCCTGAGGTTAGAAAATGCTTGCATTTTCTTGCC
>DUUN01000094.1 GCA_012841535.1 Gallicola sp.
CATAGGGTTTTTCTGAAGATGTTCCATTAGGTGAGTAAACTGGAACAAGCTGAATAATGGCTTTGCTAACAGGATAAATAATGTATCTATCAAGAAATTTTTGTTCGTTAAAACCACGGTATTCTTCGCCATATTTCTTACGAAGATACTTTTCATATTTTTTAATGATACGTTGCTTTGTAGCTTCTTCATTTAGGCTTAAAATAACGGTTTTATCAGGGTTGCCATTGTAGAGGAAGGCTTGGATTTGCCCCCTGAAAATATTGTCACAAATTCCGGCTGAACGCTTCATGGAAATTTTAGCCGTACTACCTCGTTCAAAGGCAATTAGATGCCAACCTTCAGTAATTTCGTAGGCAATTCCAGTGGGGATCAAACGAGTGGTTAAAGGTGCAATAGTATAATCATGGTCAATACAGGCATATACATCCCAACCTGCATCACCATCTTCTTTTGTAGGAATAATGGCTTTAGGATTTGTTTTAGCAAAAGTTATGTGGTAAGTTTCCCATTCATTCATATTATAATTCCTCCTTCCTTATAATTCAATAATTTCTTTCGTTTCTGAATCTATTACTGTTCCACCCATCATTACTCCATACTGTTCTGCTAATAACACATTTTCTTCATTTGCGGTTACATCGATCTCTTTGAACTCATATCCTCCTTCTTGAAGTTTTTTCTTTGCTTCGCTACAGCGATGACAACCTGGAGTTGTGAATAGAAGATACATTAATAATCTTCACCTCGTTTGTTTATTTTTTGATTTGTTGATATAAGACCAACTCCTCTTGAAATATAATTATCATTTCTTAAATTTTCATTGTACTTACCAGTTTTAATGTAATCAAAACTTTGTTTAATATCTTCATCTATTTCATTTAATTCAAAATGAGTATATAACCATAAAGGTTTATTAAATATTTTCATTTTTTCAACAAATTCTAAAATTTTCTTTTTGGGATTATCTAATGGCTCTCCGCCCAACAATACGATGTTATCAAATTGCCACTCTTTTTCTTTCATATAACTAATCAATGAATTATAAAATTCTTCATCCATTAAAACTCCTTGATTTTTATCCCAAAGGTGAGGACTATGACAACCCTTACAATACCCCTCACAACCAACTACATAGATTTCGAATGCTATTCCATTTGTACTTGCTAAAACTCCTTCACGTTTTCCATAATAATTCAATCTTGATCCACCTTAAAATTTTCTCTATTTTGAAATTCTTGTTGTTTCCCAATATTACAATTATTCACTGGAGCAATATAGCCAACTGGCTTATTATAAAGAACGGTTTTAACCTTTTTAATCATTTGTTTCAAATTCAAATATAACCCCTCCTCTATTAATAACTTCTTGAATTTCTTTTTCAGTATGATCATATGGGCAATACTCATATGTTTTTGGTAATCTGCCATGAATAGGACAGACACAAAGATTAGGTGCTATAGATATGTATGGCAATTTATAATAAGTAAATAGCTTTTTAACTAAATTTTGAATTGTTCTCCAGTTATGTATTGGTTCATTAAGATAAATGTGTTGAACTGTGCCAGAAGTATAAAGTGGCTGAATATCATTTTGATTATCAAATACTTCAAAAATATTTTTTCCAAAATCCTGTGGCAATTGAGTTGAATTAGTATAGTATTTTAATTGTTTTCCGTTTGCAGTAATAATTTCTTCATTAAAATCTTCTAAATCATGGATAGCAAACCTTGTTCCTGCCCCTTCAGCGGGGCTAGCTTCTAAGTTCCATAGCAATCCTTTACCCATTTCTTTATAATAATCTTTATATTCTACTTGATAATTTTGAAGATTATTTAACATATGTTTTAACACATTTTGAATAAATTGTGATCCTTCTGGGTTTTCAATTCCATAACCGAACATATTCATAACACATTCTTGTCCGGCATTTACTCCAATAGTATTAAAATGATTCCATAATCCTTTAAGATAACGTTTTGTAAAAGGCATCATATTTCTATCAATATTTTTTTGGACTTCTTGTCTTTTAATAACTAAACTTTGTTTTGCCAAATCCATAAAATAATCAATCATAGTATAAAAAATCTTATACATTAATTCTGTTTCCGAATAAATATTTTTTAACTGTTGAATTTGTTCCTGGAGATCATCAAAAGGTCTTAAAATTACTCGATATTCTTTATTTTCAAATGCCATCTTTTTTGCCATAAATCCAATCCTAGATAAATTAAGAGTTACTACCCCTAATGAACCAGTAAAATCTGCACTACCAAAAAATCCACCAGTATTTTTTATAAGTTCTCTTTTATCTAAAGAAAGACGACAACACATCGATCTGACATCTTCAGGATTTAAATCGCTATTTATGAAATTTTGAAGATATGGCGTTCCAATTTCATCACAAAATGCGAACAGCATTTTAGCTAATTTACTATCCCAAGGAAAATCTTTCGTTATATTATATGTAGGAATAGGAAACGTAAATGGTTTATTTTTCCCATCACCATCTAACATAACTTCAATAAATGCTTGATTAAACATATCCATTTCTTTTTGACATTCACTATATGTATAATCTAATTCTTTACCACCAACAATTACTTTTTTATTTTTTAAATCCTTTGGTACATTTATGTCTAGCGAAAAATTACTGAAAGGTGTCTGAAGTTGCACACGGGTCTTAGCATTAAGATCAAAAATTAATCTTTCTATTCCCGCTTTTACTTCTTTATATGATAATTTATCTTCTTTAATAAATGGTGCTAAATATGTATCAACAGAATTTAATGCTTGTGCTCCCGCCCATTCTCCGGCTAAAGTAAAAATGAAATTATTAATTTGCCCACAAGCAGTAGAAAAATGTTTGGGAGGATTAGACCACATAAATCTATCATCACAATTAAACCCTTCACGAATTAAATCTTCTATACCCCATCCAGCACAATAACCAATCATAGCATTACCAAGATCATGAATATGAAAAAAACAACGTTTATGAGCTTCGGCAATTTTTCCTTTGTACATTGTGTCTAAAGCATATTTAGCAATATCAGTTTGTGCTAAATGACCCTGCAAACCAGCAAAACTATAATTTGTATTACTATTTTCTTTAACACGCCAATCTGTTTCGCTTATATAATCTTCAATAACTTTATTTTGGTTCAAATAATTACCTCCTATATGGCATCAAAATTTACTTCTAAAAACCTTCTGCTACTAAGGTAATCACATAAATGTGTAAACCTCTGCAATTTACTCTTCGGTTTAGGCAGAATTTCTACTTTTGAATTATATTTGGTACACCATTCACCCATATGCGTTTCAATAAGATTGTTTATTATTTCTACAAAATGTTGTTCTTCTTCGTTCCATTCAACTTTTTGGAACAATTTCTTTACCAACAACGGATGCTCTGCAACAGAATATTTACTTTCAACTACACCCTTTTTGGCTGTATCATGGAGAATCAATGACGCTATAATCAAATCTTTTTCTTCTTGAGTAAAATTTTGAACTGTACTATTCTCAAACAAACATAATGCTATCGCCACAGCAGCTTTAGTATGTCTGACCAATCCACCTTCTCCTAAAGCATATTGTGGGTGATATTTGGAAGTTGATGATGCCGCTATCCTCCAAAAATATTCCGGCACAACCTCAAGTGTTTTCACAACAATATTTTTGATATGTTCATTTTGTATTTTAGAAATTTCATAATCAAAATTATTCATTAAATCTCTCCTATTCTAATTATATTCGACCTATATTTACAACCCATCCTATGATTGCACAAATAATCACAAAAGAATTTATTGCTATTGTTCGGTCTAAACTTTGTTTCATTTTCAATATCATTAATTACTTTTAATGCCCATTGTTTTGTTTCTCGAAGTTTATTAATATTAAAGGGGACTTCAATTTCTTCCCCAACTCGAACAAAGTCAAATTTGAGTTTGTCTGGGAATTTACCATACTTCTCACGTACAGGAATGGAATAAAAATAAAGTTGTCGCAGTTTCTTACCTAAATCTTTGCCTTCATATTTTTTTGAAGTTTTGAAGTCTATTACATACAGATCATTACCTTTAGTTCCAACGTAATCAGCAAACCCTCTATGTAAATGTTCCCCGATTAAAAATCTTCCTTCTTCTTCGTTCTCAAGAAGCTTAAATCCAGGGAGAATATCACACTCTCGGAAATATCGTAAACCAGCTTGCTTGTACGTTTCTCCTTTGCCAAAGGGTATTAAAAACTGCATTTTATTGAAGCGTTCTAGGAAGATATCTGGGAGTTCAAAGAATAGATATTGATCTTTTAAGTATCCTTCGATAATCTCATGAAAAATTGTTCCATATTCAGCGTATGCGTTTCCGATGCCCCTATCTTTATCGATGTAAATGCGTTTCCATGCTAATTTACAACCTTCGTCAAATGAATTCAAACATGAATACGAATAAATCCTTCCGATAAAACCATCTCCTTTATGGTATCATATTATACTAGCATTGTCAAGAAACTAATTCAAGAAGTCTATTTTTAGCAACTTCACAGTATTTTTCTTCTAATTCTATTCCATAACATTTTCGATTAAGATTTTTTGCTGCTACAAGAGTTGTTCCTGAACCACAAGTATTATCTAAAATTATTTCTCCTTCATTTGTATAGGTTTTTATTAAATATTCACATAAGTCAACTGGTTTTTCTGTTGGATGTATAGGCTTCATTATTACATTAAAATTTAATATATCTCTTGGATAATTCTCATATTCCTGTATGGCATCTTTTGTTGCTTTACCATAATTAGTACCGCCAGCACCTTGTTTCTTTAATCCTCTACTTCCTTTATTTATCGTAGGTTTATCTTTTTTTATTAATCCTTGAGGATTATATGTTGGTAATTTTTTATAAAAAATTAAAATATTTTCGTGTGCTTTTAGTGGCATTTTTTTAGAATTTAAGAATCCTGTAGCTTTATTCTTTTCCCAAATCCATTCATATTTTAGTAATTTCAAATTACTACTTCCTAAAATTTTATCAAAAGGAGTTTGAGCAAATAAAGCTATACAACCATTATCTTTAATTATTTTTTCATATAAATTCCATAATCTATCTAATGGAATAATACTATCCCATTTGTTTTGAGTTGTTCCATAAGGAAGATCACACAATATCATATCTACTTTAATACCCTTTTCAATCATCGTGTCCATAACTTCTAAACAATCACCATGAATAAGTTTCACATATTCATCTTGATAATAAACTTTCAAACAATTCCTCCTTAAATAACATCTAACTTGTTTTCCAAGAGTTCCCCAAAGAACTCTACCCCTCTATCTGCCGGAGATTCTTTTTCTCCAAGTGTATCCGTTTCAATATAATATAACGTAGTGTATTTCTTTAACATTTGTATCTCATGTTGCTGAAACACTTGTTCTAAATTTAACCCCTGGTCAAAAGCAAAGATGATCTGGACTTGATGATTGAGGATTAAGTTTTGAAGGATTTTACGTTGAGCAAAACTTAAACTAGAACAACCTAGTGCAACACAATTCTTGTATTTAGGATATAGCACCATCGTTGACTTCTCTGCTTCAAAAATAATACATTGCTTCTTTTCAATAATACTTGGCAACGCCCTATGTAGGTTATAAAATTCTAAATCTGTCCTAATCGGGTACTTATCCTGCCAATAAATGTAATATTTGATTACATCATCTGTATCTTCAATGTATCTCCCCTTAACCCCAATTAACCCTCCTTGTTTATTTCTCAAAGGAATTATAATCCTATCACGAACAAGGTCATATCTAA
>DUUN01000706.1 GCA_012841535.1 Gallicola sp.
ATATTCCCTTTGTCTGTTGTAGTCGCCGGTTATGCCTTAGTTATTTATTCTTTTTATATTTATGGCTTTACGAATATAGTCAAGGCAATATTGGCAGGCGAAAGATTAGGAAGTGAAATAAGTCAAACAAATAAGTTCGGTATGTATTCTGCCACCGCTACGATTGGATGCTTATATTTTGCTATTGGTAAAAACAGAAAAATTTTCTACATACTCTCAATTCTGCCATTCTTTTTAATATTGGCTAGCGCGTCTAGAAAAGCAATTTTAATGATACCTTTAGGAGTTTTTCTATTAATTGTTTTCAAATATGGTATAAGATTAAAATTTGTATTCTATGCGGTAATAATGTTATTTGTTTTTTTCTTAATTCTACAATTGCCCTTTTTGGATTATATAAAAAGCCGATTAATATCTATGTTCAACCTATTTGTTGGGGATCAAGTTGATGGTTCAACTCTTGCCAGAAAAGAAATGATAATTTTCGGTTTAAAGCAGTTTAGTAAAAGACCGATACTGGGATATGGAATAGATAATTTCAGAATTTTGTATGGTGAATATGCCAGAGAAACTTATGCACACAATAATTTTGTTGAATTGTTAGTTGATTTGGGGTTGATCGGATTTTTGATTTATTATCTAATGTATATTTATTTATTTCTTAAGTTAATACCTAGGGCATTTGGTAAAAATAATATGTCTATATTTATACTTATCATATTATGCATAATGCTTATTATGGATATTGGAAGAGTCTCATATTATAGTAAAATTATGTATATAATTTTTACATTTGGCTTTATTTCAACAAAAAATTCAGTTTGTATAAATAATGAATATCTAATTAATGCGTAATTTATGATTAATGTCGAAAGAGGTGTAATAAATGAATAAATTATTTAGTTTTATAAAACAGCCCCGGAATGTATTATTATATTTATTGAATTTTAAACTTTTTAGATTGATACCTGATAAGACATATTTAAAAATAAAATATAGACTTATAATGAAAAAAAAATTAAATCTACGAAATCCCCAAACCTTTAATGAAAAATTGCAATGGTTGAAAATTTATGATAGGAAACCTAATTATAAATATTTAGTAGATAAATATAAAGTCAGAGAACATATTAAAAATACAATTGGGGAGAAATACCTGATTCCATTATTGGGAGTTTATGATAATTTTGAAGAAATCGATTTTAAAAGTTTACCTGATAAATTTGTCTTAAAACCCAATCATACCTCAGGTAATGTATTTATTTGCAAAGATAAATCACAAATTGATTTTATAAAATTAAAAAGAGAGATTAGAAAATGGTTAAGAAGAGAATACTTTTGGTTTCATAGAGAATGGCCATATAAAAATATAAAACCGAAAATAATCTGTGAAAAATTTATTGTTGATGAATCCGGAGAAGGATTAAAAGATTATAAAATCATGTGTTTTAATGGTGAACCGAAAATAATCCAAGTAATAAGCGAAAGAACAGAAGGCAAGTATTATATTAATCATTATGATGTATCGTGGAACAGTATAGAAATTTCAAGGAAAAGTCATAAAGAAAATCCAATTAAAATACCAAAACCAGTAGAATTAGAAGAAATGATAAGAATAAGCAAAATATTAAGCAAAAATACATCATTTGTCAGAATAGATTTATATAGAACAGATTATGGTGTTTTTTTTGGAGAAATCACTTTTTTTCCTGTGAGTGGATATATGGATTTTGAAAATGATAAATATGATTATATTCTTGGCAATTGGATAGAATTAAAATAGATTATTATTTAAAACAAAATTTCAAGACTAGTTAATTGAAATATAATAAGTGAGTTAAGATATGAATTCAAGAAGAAAAGTTTTTGAAAATTCTTTTTTATATATTTTTAGTTCTTTATTGGTTAAAGCAATTAATTTTTTACTATTACCTTTATATACATATTTTTTAACTACTGAAGATTATGGTATTATTAATTTAGTTACGTCTTTTTCTAATGTTGGCATTTATATCATTGGGTTATCATTATATTCTGCTATATTACGTTTTTATGTTGATTATAAAGACGATAAGGAAAAATTAAAAAAATTTTACGGTTCAATTTTTACTTTTATATTTTTATCTGGTATAGTTTTTTTCATTATTGTTATTATTTTTAGGAATCAAGTGATAAATTTATTTTTTAATGGTGTTTCTTTTTTTCCGTATGTTTTTATAGGTATTTTATCATTAATATTTATTTCGCTTCATGAAGCTCATCAAAGTGTATTAAAAGGCATGCAACAAGGAAAAAAACTTATAATTATTAATCTTATCATTTTTGTCCTACAAGTTTGTTTTAATTTAATTTTTATAGGTGTTTTTAAATATGGTGCTTTAGGAGTCTTATTAACCACACTACTTATAAACATATTATACTTATTTATTTTACTATTTGATTTA
>DUUN01000212.1 GCA_012841535.1 Gallicola sp.
CATAGGGTTTTTCTGAAGATGTTCCATTAGGTGAGTAAACTGGAACAAGCTGAATAATGGCTTTGCTAACAGGATAAATAATGTATCTATCAAGAAATTTTTGTTCGTTAAAACCACGGTATTCTTCACCATATTTCTTACGAAGATACTTTTCATATTTTTTAATGATACGTTGCTTTGTAGCTTCTTCATTTAGGCTTAAAATAACGGTTTTATCGGCATTGCCGTTGTAGAGGAATGCTTGGATTTGCCCCCTGAAAATATTGTCACAGATTCCGGCAGAGCGTTTTATAGAAATCTTAGCTGTGCTGCCACGTTCAAAGGCAATTAGATGCCAACCTTCAGTAATTTCATAGGCGATTCCAGTGGGGATCAAACGAGTGGTTAAAGGTGCAATAGTATAATCATGGTCAATACAGGCATATACATCCCAACCTGCATCACCATCTTCTTTTGTGGGAATAATGGCTTTAGGATTTGTTTTAGCAAAAGTTATGTGATAAGTTTCCCATTCATTCATATTATAATTCCTCCATCCTTATAATTTAATAATTTCTTTCGTTTCTGAATCTATTACTGTTCCACCTATCATTACTCCATACTGTTCTGCTAATAACACATTTTCTTCATTTGCGGTTACATCGATCTCTTTGAACTCATATCCTCCTTCTTGAAGTTTTTTCTTTGCTTCGCTACAGCGATGGCAACCTGGAGTTGTGAATAGAAGATACATTAATAATCTTCACCTCGTTTGTTTATTTTTTGATTGCTTGTTGCTAATTTAATTCCATACATTTCATAATTATCAACTTTTAATTTTTCATTATAACAACCAGTTTTTATATAATCACATAAATTTTTAATTTCAGGAGAAATTTCGTTTAGGTCATAACGAGTGAATAACCAAATTTCTTTGTTGGTTGTCTTGATATAATTCAAAAACCACTTCAAATAGAATAAATCTTGATCTAATGGTTCACCTCCCATTATAAAAATTTTTTCTATTAAATTATCAAATTGTAGAATTTTACTTTTTATTTGATACATGATTTCTGAATTAAAGTCTTTGCCAACATTAAAATCTTTCAATTCTTCATTGTGGCATCCGGAACAGCTTCCTAAACAACCTGACAGATATACTTCTATGGCGTTATTTTCTAAATTAAATTGTGTAGCTGCTATTTTCATACAACGTCCTCATAAAACACACGGTTAGGATAATCATGTTCACGTCTTACTTGATTCCAATGTTTTGTAGATGTTAAAAAGCCGACCACCCTAGTATAGTTTTCAGTAATAGGCTTTCCGCACCAACAAGTTTCCTTTTTGCCTACCGATATATGATTGTCTGAACATCTTTGCAGATTGTAGTTAATAGCGAAATACACGACTCCCATTTTAGATGCAGTTTCAATCAAATTTTCAATTTTTGCAATATCTTCAATTTGTTGTTCGACATTAAGATGGCAGATTGCACCACCAGACATTTTCGCATCAAATTCACCTTGAAGTTTTATTCTATCAAGCAAATCAGCGTTTGCAATCAATGGAATGAATTGATTAGAATAAAATTCGTATTGATCTTGATAACCTAAACATCTATCTTTTGATGCTAATTTGACTGAACTAGATTCTGCGGGAACTTGTTCTTGGTTATGAGGATACCCATATCTTCTTGTTGCTTCTGCATTAATTTTATTTACAATATCTAAAATTTCGTGAACAAAATCTTGTCCTTCTTTAGTAAGAATATCATATCCTAAAATTTGCAATGCTTCATATAAACCCAAGATACCTGCGGTACTGTATTGCTTTTTTAAATCCATAAATCCTAAACCGTATAAAGGAAGATTACCGTTTTCAATTCTTTTCTTAATAATAGTACGTTTAGCATGATTAATTTTAACTGCTGTCCAAACAATCTCCTTAAACTGTTCTATGAACTCTTCTTTGTTTTTTGATTTATAAGCAACTCTAGGGATATTCATAGTGACTACAGACAAACTACCAATCTTGCTTGAACCTGCACCAAAACTATTAAAGTATTCTGGTAGATCAGTTGAGGAGCGTAAGCGACAACAGCTCGAAAGCGTAGATGTTTCTCCGGTATAAATATTAATAAATCCAAACTCTCTATTCTTTTCTGCGATTAATCTCAAAAATTCTTTATCTCGAATTCCCCTAGTTTCATGATCAACACTAAAACAAGCAGTTGTAACGGGAAATGTAACTGGAGTTCTTCGCAATTCTTCATTAATCAAATCAAGATATAACACTTGAAGTTTTTGTACCAATTCAATATCTGGATAAGAACCGTCGGGAAACTCATATTGTGGACATAAATTTTCAAGAAAATACTTGTCCATCACGGAACAATTTGTAAAAGCGGATTGTAAACCGCCTCTGAACGGTTGATTTACAGTATAAATAAATGATTGCAATTCTTGTTTAATTATTTTCCATTTAACTTCTTCCGAAGTGTACATATTACTTTCAAGAATTTTTTTAACGTAGTAACTCATTATAATAAATATATCTGCTAATCCAACTGCTCCAAGAACACTATTACTTGCATAGGTAATAAATTGTCCCATTTGTCCCATAAAACTAGACAAATGTTTTGGAGGACTGGATTTAATTTTACTGACAAAGGGTAGACCCATATTCATAACATCGTATGTACTGAAGTTGAAACAATTATGTTGTATTAATCCCTGACAATAAAATTGTCCTGTTTCTGTAGTAATATCATAAACCCAATCTGTTTCATTTTCATATTTTTTAATATAATGTATCTGATTACTTTCCCATCTTCCATCTTTACTCATTTGTTTATTACAAATACTTCTATTTTCATTTACTTTAGACGATAATTTTAATTGTATTTCATCGGTAAGCCTAAAAGAAACTCTATACATTTCTAATTTAGTTTTTATTTTTTTATTTTGTTGATCTTGTTTATCAACAAAACTTGTTCTAATATCATTAACACCAATCAATTTTAATACTTCGCATACTTGCTGAGTTAATGAAAAAGAACCGACCCTAATATCAATTCTTCCATTTGGATTAATTGTGCCATCACTATCTATCAAACCACATATTAGTGCTTCTATTGATTTTTTATTCCAACTTAAAATATTGTTGGGAAGTCTTTTTCTTTCTGCCCCTTTGCCCATTTGCAATTCATTAACAAAATAATTGTAAAATTGTTTTCCACCAAAATTCACAACTCTTTTACTACAAGATTCTGTATAACTAATATATTTATTTACTAATTCTACGATAGGATGGGTTTTAATGTCTTTTTGGACTATCGCCAATCTTTTACTTGTACTATATCCATCGCCTAACCAAAAACCTATTAAATAAGCAAAATCTTCTTCTACATAAATTTCTTCTGGTAATTCAAATACATTAATGTATTGTTTAAGACAATCATTTTTTTCCAAATCTTTTGCTTTTTTTATGGTATTATTTGCTAATATAACGGGATGATCTTCTGTAACAATAGTACATAAACCATTCTTGGTATTAATTTTTAATAATTGATTATGAGGTTTATGTCTAATAATGTATTTTACTTTTGTCCATTTATTATCTTCATCTAACACTTCAACAGTATACTTTTCTTTTAAAAATACCTTTTTTTGATGATTAAATTTATTATATTTTGCAATACCACCAAAATTTAAATTTTTATCTAACCATAAATTTTGTAAATTTATTTGTTCTCTGTCGGGAAGCTTTTCAACTTGATCATTAAAATTTTCAAACAATTGTTCCATAGTGGTATATATTACTTCACCATTAATTTTCAAAATTAACGATGTGTCTTTATGATAAGAATAAGGACTTATTCCATAGCCATGAAAATCGTTGATATACACATCTCCGGTAAGTTGCATTTCAACAACTTTATTAGCAAATTCTAAACCATATAATTGCTTAGTATATTTCCAAAGAAGATAATGACTATTTAATCTAAAAAATGATTTCGGTAATTCTTTTTCATATGCTATGACTGACATATCGTCAACATTTGCATTGCTATCAACTGAAACATCGGCTGCTGTTTTAGCACTAAAGAACTCTTTTGAAAATTGAGACATATCTGTTTGTTTACCTATACCCTCAAGATCAAGAAGTTTCTTGGGATATTTACTTTTCAAATGCATATATAAATCTTCAAAATCTGGATCATAAGTTATTTTAACGTACAAATAATTACCTCCTATATGGCTTCAAAATTTACTTCAAGAAACTTTCTGCTGGCTAAATAATCTGCCATGTGGCAAAATTTTTGCAATTTACTTTTTGGTTTTTCAAGAACTTTCTTTTTAGTCTTGAAATCTTCCACCCATTGTCCCATATGCGTTTCAATCAAATTATTAATTATTTGAATAAATTGCTTTTCTTCTTCGTTCCATTCAATTTTCTTAAATAATTCCTTTACTAACAAAGGATGTTCTGTGACCGTCCATTTACCTCCAGGTATTCCATTTTTACAAACATCATGAAGAATCAATGCTGCAACAATTAAATCTTTTTCTTCTTGAGTAAAATTTTGAACTGTACTATTCTCAAACAAACATAATGCTATCGCCACAGCAGCTTTAGTATGTCTGACCAAACCACCTTCACCAAGAGCATATTGTGGGTGATATTTGGAAGTTGATGATGCCACTATCCTCCAAAAATATTCCGGCACAACCTCAAGTGTTTTCACAACAATATTTTTAATATGTTCATTTTGTATTTTAGAAATTTCATAATCAAAATTATTCATTAAACCTCTCCTTTGTATTATATTATAATTGCTCTGTCAATGAATTTTTTCAAGTAGCCTATTTTTTGCTACTTCACAATACTTTTCTTCTAATTCAATACCATAACATTTACGATTAAGATTTTTGGCTGCTACAAGAGTTGTTCCTGATCCACAGGTAAAATCTAAAATAACATCTCCTTCGTTTGTATAAGTTTTAATAAGATATTCACATAAATCAATTGGTTTTTGGGTAGGATGTAAAGTAAAATTTTTTTGATCTGATTTTGAAAATTCTAATAATGTAACTGGATATTTTTTATTTAAGATTTTCCCTTCAAATATTTCCTGGCTTTTATTATAAATTTGTTGCGTACTTTTATTTTTACTTTTTCTTGGGTTTTCCCTTTCTCTCATTTGAGGATTATAATTACATTGTTTTTTATAAAATACACAAACTTCCTCAACTGATTTTAAAGGTTGTTTTTTTGCATTTAAATGACCTACCCCACGAACTTTATTCCAATACCAACAATACTTAAACCATTTTAAATTGCTATTTATTAACAAGCTAGTATATGGTTGACTTCCAAACAATATTATTGCTCCATTATCTTTAGTAATTAATTTTATTTTATTCCACATTTCATTTAATGGAATAATACTATCCCATTTACATTGAGTTGTTCCATATGGAGGATCAGTTAAAATCATATCAACTTTAATACCCTTTTCAATCATCTCATCCATAACTTCTAAACAATCACCGTGAATAAGTTTAACGTATTCATCTTTATAATAAACCTTCAAACAATCCCTCCTATATAATTGACCTATACTTACAAGTCATCCTATGATTGCACAAATGATCACAAAAGAATTTATTACTATTGTTCGGTCTAAATTTTGTTTCATTTTCAATATCGTTGATTACCTTTAACGCCCATCGTTTTGTTTCCTGGAGTTTATTAATATTAAATGGGACTTCAATTTCTTCTCCAACTCGAACAAAATCAAATCGTAAAATATCTGGAAATTTGCCATACTTCTCTCGAACTGGAATGGAGTAAAAATACAATTGTCGAAGTTTTTTGCCTAAGTCTTTTCCTTCATATTTTTTTGAAGTTTTGAAGTCTATCACATATAGATCATTATATTTAGTCCCAACGTAGTCGGCAAATCCTCTATGTAAATGTTCCCCGATTAAAAATCTTCCTTCTTCTTCGTTTTCAAGAAGTTCAAATCCAGGGAGTATATTGCACTCTCGGAAATAACGTAAACCAGCTTGCTTGTACATTTCCCCCTTACCAAAGGGTATTAAAAACTGCATTTTATTGAAACGTTCTAGGAAGATATCTGGGAGTTCAAAAAACAATAATTTTTCTTGAAGGTAGTCTTTTATGATTTCATGTACGATAGTTCCGAATTCAGCGTATGCGTTTCCAATACCCCTGTCCTTGTCGATGTAAATACGTTTCCACGCTAATTTACAACCTTCGTCAAATAAATTCAAACACGAATATGAATAAATTCTTCCGATAAAACCATCTCCTTTATGGTATCATATTATTGTATGACTGTCAACTTATTTTTCAAAAGTTCCCTAAAAAACTCTACCCCTCTATCTGCCGGAGACTCTTTTTCTCCAAGTGTATCAGTTTGAATATAATACAGTGTCGTATATTTCTTTAACATTTGAACTTCATGTTGCTGAAACACTTGTTCTAAATTTAACCCCTGGTCAAAAGCAAAGATGATCTGAATTTGATGATTGAGAACTAAATCTTGAAGAATTTTACGTTGTGCAAAACTTAGATTAGAACAACCTAGTGCTATTATGTTTTTGTATTCCGGATATAATTGCAGGCAACTCTTTTCTGCTTCCATAATAATTACCTGCTTCCCTTCAATAATACTCGGCAACGCCCTATGTAGATTATAAAATTCTAAATTAGTTCTAATTGGGTACTTGTCTTGCCAATAAATGTAATATTTGATTACATCATCTGTATCTTCAATGTATCTCCCCTTAACCCCAATTAACCCTCCTTGTTTATTTCTCAAAGGAATTATAATCCTATCACGAACAAGGTCATATCTAA
>DUUN01000045.1 GCA_012841535.1 Gallicola sp.
AAAAAAATATTTATATTCAAACAGCACCCGTATAAAGTATATATATAGAGTTTTATACGTGCAAACGTTTGTTCGCTTTACGCACTCAAACTCAGTGTTTGTCGGCTTTTGAGGCTTTTTTTGGCTTTTTGGTTTACATTTGCTTGACGTAAAGTGAATGTATAGTGAATGTAAAGGTAGATATATAACAAACTATTGTTCGTATTTAGGGTATTTACGATGTGTTGACTGTAAAACAATTGTAAAGATTTATTTGTATATATATTGATACAAAATAAAAATAACCACCGATTGAAATTAATGGTTGACTTTTAGAGAATACTATGGTAAGATGTTTGTGAGTGAAAGGAGCGATGTTGTATGTGGCATGTTGAGTTAGAGGTAGTTAGAGGGGAAATACCTAAAGAAATAATTAAGGGCTTGACAACTGTTGAATAATATGATAATATGAATTTAGAAAGAGGAGAAAAAAAGAATGAAAAAATTAAATGAAAAGGAAATGAAAGAAAAAAAAGGAGGTATAAACAAATGAAATATCAAGCACAAATAAGGCATATTAATGGCGATATTATAACTACAATTTGGGATGATAATCGAGATAGATTTATCATGGAAGTAGAATTAGCAAGGAAAGACATTGTAAAATATTTAGGGGAATGCAATACCGAATATAATAATGATGATTTATTTATTAAGGTGGTTAAAGATGAAAAATAAGATTAAAAAAATGTTTTATAAAAAAGTTAATAAAAATAGTAATAAAGAAATGTTTGAGTTTTTAAAAAATCATGATGTATATTACACTTTGAACAGTTGGAACAGATTATATAGTATCGCTAATAATGTAAAAGTTTATAATTTATTTGAAATTGAGGCGGCTTATGATATTTTAGAAATGTTAGAAGTTGACGATTATTTTACAATTAATTTAAATATTGAGTATTGGGAAGCAGAAAACGCTGAATATAAAGTTGGTTTTAATGGAAGAAGTGGTGGCTATCTAGTACTTTATAATAAAAATAACAACGGTAATGTGCTTGATTGGTATATATCAGACCATGATAATTATGAGGATTTTAAAGAAAGTGTTAGAGAAGATTATGGTAGTCTTAAAAATTATCGTACTGAATTAATCAGGCAAGTGGAGTTAGTGCAAAGTTTTGATAAACTATGCGATAATCTAGCCGATTTATGTATGGATATGTTGGAAAATGCAGAAATAATTGAAGAAACAATTGCAGTACCTAAAACAATTAAAAGAATTGAATATAATTAAAGGTAAAATAATAAAAAGGAGAATAGAAAATGAATGATTATTTAATTGATATTATTTATGACTTAATAAAAGACTATGATTTTTATAGTTATGATGATAAGTTTAAAGACATAAAACTTGAAAAGTTCTACAACCTAGAGTATGATAAATGTATTAAAATTAATTTAGAACATGAAAGTTATATTCTAACAATAACAGAAATAAAGTGAGAGGAGAGATATAAACATGGAAAATTATATCACAGTTACCCTTAGCGAAGACGAAGCACTAAATACATTAATGGAGAGATTAAACTATTGGACGGACGACGAACTAACTCACGACTTGTTCGAACA
>DUUN01000352.1 GCA_012841535.1 Gallicola sp.
ACCTTGAACATCATCAATATTTGAGCAATCAAAATAATAGGTATGTAAAAAATAAAAACCCATATATGGATCAATATTTTCGAAAAGTGGATTTGACCCAGATAGACTAATACTATTCCATCCCAAATGAGGGAGCTTTGGTTTACCAGCTAATAATGCTTTATCCAATTTCTTCACCTTACCTTTTATATAACCCAAACCTGGTAATATCCCTTCATCGCTACTTTCAGCAAGTATTTGCATACCGACACATATTCCAAGAATTGGTACTTTATTTACTAAAACTTCATTATCTAGTACAGCTCGAAAACCTGTTTCGTCAAGTTTAGAGATAGTTTCATCAAATGCACCTACACCGGGTAGAAATAATTTCTCGGCTCCGATAACATCATTCGGAGATGCAGCTATTTTGAATGGGATTTTCAGTTTCTTGTAAATATTTCCAATTGCATTAATATTTCCGGATCCGTAATCAATTATTGTAATCATCGTTTTATTGATCTTTCTACTCCGATAAATTTCAATACCTTAGCACCCAAATTGAATACTGATTCGTAGTTTTTATAATCCCAATAGAATTTTTTTGGCATTGTTAAATAACTCCTTAGTTCATCTGAAGTAATTCCTAATTTGGTGGAAATATAATCAAATTCTTCGTCTATTGTTTCAGGATTGTATGCTGGTAATTCTAATTTCTTCAATGCATCTTCTCTTTTCATTTGTCCTGTCAATATAAGACTTGAAAACTGAACTCTTCTAGTGTCAAACCCGAATCGTTCAGGCAACCAATAACCTTCAAAAAACTTTGTGAATCTCGATTCAAAATGCTTTTGAGGGTAAGGTGTCCATCCATATTCTTTGCTCAAAAATTCCAAAGCATCTTCTTTAATGTATGGCATATAATTAAGTGGTTTAACCACTTGAATTCCTTTTAAATATCTTAAATAGAATTTATGACGTAGTATAGAACTGAAAGGATATGTCTTCATTTCAACTGTGCTGAATTTTTTCATAATATCCTTTAATTGTGCCATGTCGGTTCCATAGTATAGCCATTCCATTGGGTTTCGTACACACTCAGTAGAAATATTTCCTCCGTTCAGGATATATTTTATCTTATATTTATCTGCAAAATTGTACAGTGTCGCAATAAAAGCGTGGTCTTGAGGAATATCAATATGGGGAACACCTGATTTAAAAAAAGCGAGTTGGAAATCTTTCATTTCTTCCCAATTGATCACTTCTGTATAAAGATCCAAACCCAACTTATCTATCATAACCTGGATATTATGAACTGCTAGTTCAGAGTTCCATCCACCGTCGACATGAAATACTAGAGGACGTAAACCTAGTTCTTTCACTGCTAAATGTAGTAAATAGGAACTATCAACACCTCCACTCATACCTAAGAGACAGTCAAAGTCTCTACCTTCCCCATCTTTTTTTATTTTTTCAACAAGTTTGACCATCTCGGCTTTTCCACGTTCGTCAGTATGCCAGTTTGGTTGCACATTGGTATAATAATCATTGCAATGGTCACAAACACCATTCTTATCAAATGAAATGCGTGAATCCGATGTGTCCATTACACAATTTGTACAAATTTGATATTCTCTAGTCATAAATCTCAAATTAATTCGTTTCTATTGCTTTTCTTGCTATATTTGAATATGAAAAATATTTTGGACCTACTTCTGCAGATATTTCTTTCATTTTCTTTACAACATCTGGATTAGATATTATATAACACAGTGTCTCCTTCAATTCGTCATAACTATTATTTTTAATATACAAACAGTTCCCTCCCTTGTCTAAATGTTGTATTCCTTTCCAACTATAAAATATTGAGGGAATTCCGAGGCCAACAGCTTCTTCCCATAATACAGAGTGAGTACCGGGGAAAATTGCGAGATCAGATGCAAAAAAATACTTGAATAAATTTTTGGAGTCTATCCATTCAATATAATGTATATTTTTATGGATTGTTAATTCACTAATAATATTTTTCATTTCCAATGTAGGCTTTCCAAAAACTATGAGATGGAGATTAGATAATGATTTTTCATTTACTAAATCTGCAAAAGCTTTAAGTAATACGTGTATTTTCTTTCTCTCATCTATTTTCCCCCCAGTAATAAAAA
>DUUN01000488.1 GCA_012841535.1 Gallicola sp.
CCATGGTTTCAACAAAGGGAACCTTGTTTTCTCCATACACAGTAGCGGATGAACTGAATACAAATTTGTTAACCCCATATTTCAGGCAAGCCTTGGCTAAAACCATGGTACTGACAGTATTGTTGTAATAATACTGAAGGGGGTTCTCTACAGACTCCCCTACCGCTTTGAGACCTGCAAAATGAATAACGCCATCTATTGAGTGGGTTGAGAAGATGGAATCAACAGCTTTTTTGTCAGTTACGTCTACTTTATAGAAGATAACATCTCTACCCGTTATCTGTTTTATTCTATCTATTGTTTCAGCTTTGCTGTTGCATAAATTATCGGCAATAATTACTGTATGATTATTATTTAATAATTCAACACAGGTATGTGAGCCGATATAGCCAACACCGCCTGTAACAAGTATGTTCATTTCTGGAGGATATCCTTTCTTTTTATACTATTCTTGTTCATTAAAATTAACTGTATGAATTCATTTTACCTAGTTTGCATCGTATACGCAGCTTCCTGTATAATACTTCTATATTCTAGTATGTCTGCTATTCTCTTACTGGCAAATCCATCACCATAGGGATTGCTAGCATGACTCATCTTTTCATATTCATTTCTATCTTCAAGTAATAATTTAAACGTCTCATAAATAACATTTTCATTCGTACCAACTAACTTTAAAGTTCCAGCTGCTATTCCCTCAGGTCTTTCTGTTGTATCTCTCATTACAAGAACTGGCTTACCTAAACTTGGGGCTTCTTCTTGAATTCCGCCGCTATCAGTTAATATTAAATAAGACCTTGACAGGAAATTATGAAAATCTAATACATCAAGAGGTTCGATAATTCTTATTCTATCACAATTATCAAAAATCTCTTTAGCTGTTTCCCTTACTACTGGATTCATATGTATAGGATAAATCGCTTTAATATCTCTATGCTCATCAACAATCCTTTTAATTGCCCTAAACATATGTCTCATTGGTTCACCCAAATTTTCTCTTCTATGAGCTGTAATCATAATAAGCCTACTATCTGCAGCCCATTCTAACTGTTCATGATAATAATCATTTCTTACTGTAGTTTTAAGGGCATCTATAGCAGTATTTCCGGTTACATAAATTGAATCTGGGTTTTTTCCCTCTTTTATTAGATTATTCTTTGACATTTCTGTAGGGGCAAAATTATATTCTGCTACAATACCTACTGCCTGACGATTAAATTCCTCAGGGTATGGCGAATATATGTTATAAGTCCTAAGTCCCGCTTCAACATGCCCAACTGGAATTTGCATATAAAAACATGCCAAAGCTGTTACAAATGTTGTAGTAGTATCTCCATGAACCAAAACTACATCCGGTTTTACTTCTTCTAAAACAACTTTAATTTTTTCGAGTATATTTATAGTAACATCGAATAAAGTTTGCTTATGCTTCATAATTGAAAAATCATAATCTGGAACAACATGGAAAGCGTTTAGCACTTGATCAAGCATTTGTCTATGTTGTCCCGTTACACAAACTATAACTTCTATTTTATTTCTAGTTTTTAATTCTTTTATCAAAGGACACATCTTTATAGCTTCCGGTCTTGTTCCAAATACCACCATTATCTTTTTTTTCATTAATATCTACCTGCTTTTTCTCAATATTAGCTTTTTTTATATGCCAACTAGATAAAAAACTAGAATAAAAAGCTTATAATCTTCTTTATTGAATTTTTTAAACCTTTTGGAATGTTACGTTTTATTTTTGAAATTAATATAATGTTTCTTTTTTCTTTATAAAATTTCCTTGCAACTTGATCAAATCCGCCAGTTTTCCAACATTTAACCCATATTTTTCTATCTTTAGGTTGTTTTAAAGGATACTTAAGCCTATCATTATTTTCTTCAATATATTTATACTTAGTAGGTATTATAATTATATAATCCTTTAGTTTTTCTATGATTTCTTGACCTTTATTTGTATTAACTAACAATGCAGATACACCCTTAGATTTATCCAGTTCTGGATAATATTTTTCTACTCCCCAAAAATCGCCTAGAGTTATATCTCCTTTCCGATCTGAACACGCATATTTACAATTATAACAAGAATCCCTTAGAATAAACCCATATTCGAATAAATAATAATATGGATTTTCATTGTATAAAATAATTTGTTTTTTAATTTTATTATTTTTCTGATAAGTAATGCTACCAATAGAACTCCATCCTAATTTACATTTATCTCTAAAATTCACATTAAGTACTTTACATTTTCTTTTGTCCTCAAACCATTTTATATATGAACTAAAAATTTCTATATTTGGAACTCCGTGACAAATAATATCAGCTGTTAATAAATGATTATAATCTTTTCCTAAATACTGTTTCAGTTCAGCAACCTGACATGGTGTACCAGTAAAAAATACTTTTTTTTTATTAATCAATAATTGTTTTGTTTCTTTAAATATTTTTTCTGTATCGCTTTGAACATACTTAGAACCCTGGAGTTTATAAAGATTTTCATAATTATCTATTAAAATATGCTCTGGTTTTAGTTCATTATTCCAAGCGCAACCAACAATTACTCCATTGTTATTTAATACAAATTTTGCAATTGCTGCAAATGCTCCGCCTGAAGCACTATTTAATAAATCTTTAGTATCTATATTAATTGCTAAATAACTTCGAAGTGGCTTTTTATTTGAAATACTTGTATTTTTAAATGCACAGATTTTTTCACACAAATGACATTCTATGCATAGTTTACTATCAATATTAGGATACTTATATCCATATTCATCATTTTTCATAGATATAGCTAACTTAGGGCATATAGATTTACAAGCACCGCAACCACAACAAGTATTTTTATCAGAACATAAATCAATCATCTTATTCCTCCGTGCTTGCTTTTATTTTCTGTTTAAAACTTATTTTTTCTTTTAATTCAGATAGCAGTTTTCTGATATCATCCTTTAATATAATAAATGTAGTTATAATCATAATAATCATCCAGACTAAATTGATAATTATGTTATTAGTCAAAAAAACTATGTTTGTTATAATAATAAGAACTGCATATTTTATTATTTCTTTAAAATTTAATTTAAAACCAATTTTTTTACTTAATATTTTTGTTCTTATTGAAATATTAATAATAAAGCTAATTGCTATTGATATATTAGCTCCATTAATCCCTAATATATTTATTAATGGATAACAAAGAATCAAATTAATAATACAAGATGTTATCATAGAATAAAAAATTGACTTAGTATCTTTTATTGCATAAA
>DUUN01000772.1 GCA_012841535.1 Gallicola sp.
TTCATCTATTATCACTACCTTGTATTTAACATTCTTGTTTAATTCTTTGTCAAAATGAGTTTTATCTATTAAAACACTAGCGTTATCTAATATTGTAAAATCATTTAATATTTCGCTAATTTTATAAATGTCTCCGTTAAGTATTATTAAGAGTTCATTATCAGGAGTTACAATTATAAGCTTAAACATTGTTTTAATAATGATTCCATCTTTGACCGAAGCAGTATTATTAATAAAATTATTAATTATATCAAGTCTAGATTCATTGACTAAATCATTTGATAATTCTAAATTAATTTTAGATATGCGTTCGTTTTTTAATTCGATCTTGTTTTTAAGTTTTAAATAAGTATTATTAAATTCATCCGGATTATCCTTAAGCAGCTTCATGTTGCTACTTACGAATGTCTCGAGTTGGTCACTATACTTTGTTACCTTTGATTGTAACTCGTCTAATTCGGCCCTTAATTTGCCCCTGTTTAAACTTTTATTTAATGTTTGGATAAGTTTACCATTTAACTTATTTTTTGGGACAAGCGAAGTAATGGCGTCATCAAGTGCCGATAGAACCACATTATTCTCTATAACTTTACTATCACATTTAATGTTTCTATTCTTTGGTGCGTGATTACAATTTAATACTATTTTTTCAGATTATCTTTTGTAATAGTGAATATGTCTCTTCATTGGTCTTTTACAATTAGAACAGAAAACTAAATTAGTAAGTGGGAATTTTGAATTTTTAGGTAGATCAATCAAATCCTCATTTTGTTTTTTAATTATTTCTTGTACCATTTGAAAGTCCTCTTTACTTACGATTCCCTCATGTGAGTTAGTTACATAATATTTATCTACTATATTATCGTTAGGCACACTTTTTTGTGTTAAGTAATCTACAGTGTAAGTTTTTTGTAGTATTGCATCCCCACTGTATTTTTCATTTTGAAGTATTCTTAAAACTGAGTTAGAATTCCAGTTATCTTTCTTTGCACCAGTTTTAAATCCCTCCTTCATTAATATCTTAGAAATATCATAGGCACTGTGGCCTTGTAAGAAGAGATCAAAGATATATTTTATTACTTTAGCTTCCTCTGGAACTATTACCAAATTGCCATCCTCATCTCTTGTATATCCTAAAAACATTGCAGTGTTTAAGATTATTTTTCCTTCTTTAAATCTTTTTTTAACACTCCATTTAATGTTTTCTGATATGCTTCTTGATTCTTCTTGAGCGACAGAACTGATTATTGTTAATATAAAATCTAACTTTGTATCATCAGAATTTATATTTTCCTTTTCAAAGTATACTGTTATTCCAAGCTCTCTTAATTCTCTAATGGTTTGTAAGATTTCGACAGTGTTTCGTCCAAATCTTGAAATTGATTTAGTTAGAATTAAATCAAACTTTTTATTTCTTGCATCCATTAGCATTTCTTTAAAACTCTCACGTCTTTTAATTTGAGTTCCTGATATACCCCTGTCAGCATACATACCAGCAAATATCCAGTCTGGATTTTCATTGATTTGTTGTTGGTATTCTGTTATCTGATTTTCAAAACTATTTTGTTGATCTTCCTCGTCAGTTGATACTCTAGCATAAGCACATACTCTTTTTCTTTTTATCCTACTATTTTCACCTAAAGTAACAAATGGATTAATTGCTTCAATTACTTTTATTTTCTTTACTTTGTTATCCATAATACTAACCTCCTTTTTTCATGTAGCATATTACCGTTATTAAACACTTATAGCAAGTTGTTTTTAATTAGAATCTTTCATTTCGTTTTTAAGTGTTTTAATAGTTTCTTGCCATTCTTTTAAAGTGATTAAATCAACTTTATAAAGTTCGTATAGCATATGTTTTAAGTATATTAAAGATAAATCTTTCATTTTATTGATCCTTTCATTAAGACGTATTAAAAGAAAAAATGGCCTTTATGTAATAACTACATAAAAGCCATTTTAAAATAAGCTCTTAAAAAGAGAATTCTTTCCTTTTTATACAACCCTATCAATTTCACCTACTATCATACATTAAATAATATGATTTGTAGATAGTCCAATGGAGTACAAATTAAAAGAAGTGATTATTATCGTATTCTTTATTTATGGTTGCAAGTAACTGGATTGGCAACACTTTTTAATACAAATTTTATATAGAGAGTTGTTTATACTCAATTGGAGTTAAATAACCTAAGCTTCCATGAATTCTAAAGTTATTGTACCAA
>DUUN01000668.1 GCA_012841535.1 Gallicola sp.
AAATTTTATTTAAATTCAAATTATTAATTACTTATGTATGGATTAGACGTTGTTTCTATTTTTCACAGTAGATTTTAGTAAATAATTTTACCAACCATTCTGTTAAAAAATTATCAACATCTTTATTAGGTGTCCGTTCAGTTAAAAGAAAATCATTGACCGCTTTTTCCATTTTACTAAGTTCTGTTTCAGCAATAATGCGCGCTTCCTTAAGAGGAAATTCATTCCTCTTAAGTCTGATTAAGTATTCACGGTGTTTTGAAATTAAACAATTAGCAAAAGATTCACCACTTATATACCGTTCCATAAACTCGCGCAGACGCACGATATGGTGGAGCTGCTTACCATCATATCCATATTTCTCAATCTTATCAATTAGAGTTGGATATGGATGCTCCATAGCTTTGTATTTCTCTCTTGCCATACCCAGCATACATTTCACAGCAGCGCCTTCATTATAGCGTGCAATGTCTTCAGCGTGCGCGCGAAGTTGTTCAAATTCTTCCTTGTATCTTTCGTCAATCCAGTAGTATGGACTAAACAGAACTTCAAGAAAGTTAATATTCTGCTTCTTGAAATTATTAAACATTAAGCGAATATCTTTTAAGTCACAATGTTCATTGTTTTCCATAACATGAGTAGTTGATACGGATTTATTATTTAATACAACTTCTCTTAATGTTGGTACAACCATTGCTTTAGTATCAATATCGCTATGTTCATAATCTAAGTTATAGTTCTGGCTACCTTGTAGACAAAGATACAGAGGCTGATATCCATTCGCGCGAACATCAATAAGATGTTCTTTCATTCGGTTCATTATAATGTTTCTATCCATTTAGTATATTTCCTCTCACATCTTTTATATTTTATTATACAATAAATTTCTGAAAAAAACAAATTATAAATTTAAAGCGCTTTTACTTAAATCTAAAGTAAAAGTTGTTCCATTAATAGCTTTTCTACCAATCCCCATACTCATTTCAATAAAGTCTTTTTGGTAGTATTCTGATTGTTTTCTACTCTTATATGGCTCTTTTCTCATTTCATTTTTCTTCATTGATAGAGCATTAAATTTGGTGGCGCGCACACGAACTTTGAAAATTTCTGGATTCTCCAATGCCCTTTTTAAAATAGAAGAAAAAGAAATAATTTTATTATTAACGTATAAGAAATCTGCGCCTCCAGTATTTTTTATTTTTTCACCCAAGAAATAAAATCCAGCAGCTTGTAGCATAGTTTTAAAGGCTGTTAAAAATTCTCCCTCACTACCACTCTCGTGTAAAGCATTTACGTAATTATATTGGAAATTAGGGTCATTTAGAAGTGCGCCAATAGTATCATTATAAACAGAAAAACGGGAAGCATAAGCGAACAGGCCACCACCATGGTGAATTTGTATCGTCGAAGAATCCCCTGTTAGTTTAACAGAAAACTTTAATGAAAAAATATTCTTATTTGGAAGGCTACCTGACAACTCTATTGTAATCTGCACATCTGATTTTTGAAATTTATTTAATTCATTTTTTTTTGTTCCGATAGTACTTCCTTTTGTTGATATAAGTATTTTTTGACCATCAAAAATTGAGCCAATACTTTTAGCTAATAAATCAGCAACACCCGCTTCAAAATATTTACCTTTAATTTGATTTATAAAACCAGTAGCACTATCTATCAATACACTTTTCATCATTGATAAATTTCTTCTATTCTCTGCTTTATTTCTATTCCAATCAGCTTTTATAATTTCATTTTTTGATAAGCCAGCCACCCAATCATTTATCTTTGATGTATATTCTTCTTCTTGTCTTACTAATTGATTATATTCATTTTGATAAAAAGAAATTGCTTTTCTTAATTTGTTTATTGGACGAAGAATAATTTTTTTAGGTAGCTTACTTTCTAATCGTTTTTGTGAGGATAATAAACTATTATAAACAGCAATTAAACTATTTAAAAAAACTTGATATTCATCTATATTCGTTTTATTTAAAGTAATATTTTTATTGCTTAAAGATCCTTCTCCAAAGGCTAAACCTATTTGCTCAATAGCATAATTTAAACCTCTTACCATATTATCATCATCATTTATGTCGCTATGTAAAGAATTATTTATCAGTAAATTCAAATACTTTAATTTATCATCAACAGAAGAGGCTTTTCTTCCATTATTATAATGCTCTAAAAATACTTCTATTTCTTGTGGCTTAAAACCCATTGTTTTTAATTGAGTTTTAGTAATATTTTTATTAAAAATTAAATTTAATTGCTGTAATTCTTGTGCCTCTTGTTGTTGTATAATAACACCCAAATCTAATCTTGCTGAATTAATGGTTTGTTTAAGTCTAGATGGATATGAATCATCCTTTCCGCCAAACTGCTCAAAATTACTCAAATTAATATGATAATAAGGCCCATTAATAATTTCTGCTACATGACCATTTGCTAATTTAACAGTAGACATTATAATCCACCTCTAATTTATATTTCTTCTTTTAAAAGTAAAAAAAGAGAGCCGAAGCTCTCTTATTTCAAACTAAATCTCTGTATAGAACTCTTTTTTCGTCCAACCATGAATGAAACGAATCCAACCGTCTTTTTCTTCAAGGGCTTCTATAACTTCACCTCGCGCGACGGCTCCAATAACATTACTTGTCATTGATGGTTCGAATCTAACATTTACAACTCTGTCTGCCTTATAAATCTTTAAAGCAGGTTTCTTTTCTGCCTCAACCTCTTTAGGTAGCGCGACAATTTTTTCAACTACCTCTTTCTTATTATCTACTTTTTTCACATTAAGTCCTCCTTAATTTAATCAAGTAAATCAGCAAGTGCGGCAACCTTACTTCTTTCAGATTTCTTTAATCGAACATACGTGCTCGATAACCTCTTGTATCTATGTGCGACCGTAGCCAACGCCGCTTTAGTATTTATTTTTTGTTACACTTTCCATCAATTTCGCCGCAATCAATTCCTAATCTTGTTATAAGTGTTTGGAATTCAATTACGTCGTCTCCCTTCATGTAAAGAAT
>DUUN01000250.1 GCA_012841535.1 Gallicola sp.
ATCAATTCTTTCTTTGCTAAAATATAGTATCGCTATAAGAGAAATATAAAACAAACTACCTATTAAAAGCAGAACACTACTATGCATTATATACCTCCTAGCCTAAGGAAATTATATCATAATATCAACTTATAATAAATAGTTATAAAACTTAAAAATGCATTAGTTATTGTGCGGTTTCGTTTTTATATTTTTTTAAAGTTTTTTGAATTCCCAATTCTTTTTCATCATTAGAAATAGATTGTTTACTTATCTCTTTTATTTTTTCTGATAGTTCTTTTAATTCTTCAATATTTTTATTGCTAATATCCATCCACAATTCTGCAGCTTCTTTTGGACTCATATTATTCGAATGAAAAGGCTTATCAAATTTAATCGCCACTTTATTTTTAATATCTAGATTTTTAGGAAACCAAACAATAGTCATAGGTTGGATCCAAGCATTATTTTTAATCGCTAAAGAAAATGAAGTGTAAGATCTTAAAGGATGTAAATTTTGTGTTTCAGGCGATCTATTTATAGTTCCTTCAGGAAAAATAGCAACCGCACCATTCCATCTTAAATATTGTGCCAAAATCGCAAATGATTTTTCATTGATAGACATAAAATTTTCATCATTTGGCCTTGCAATTGGAACTGCACCCATAGCTGTTATAAACCAAGCAGATAACCAATTTTTAACTTTACTTTTTGATAAATCAAAAAGGTTTTCTTTTCCTTGAAACATTCGTAAAAGAGCAGCATATTTTACAGGGTCCTTTAAAGCAATAGTTGTAATGACAGGATCAATTTTACTACGATGGTTTCCGACAAAAACGATTGGCCTACCATCATTAGGTATGTTTTCTAGCCCTGTAATTATAGGATCTACTTTTTTAATAAAAGTTCCTTTAGCAACACCTCTTACAAGTTTGTAGAAAACATCCGTACCTTTTTTTCGATAAAATAATGGGTTTAAAAATTTTGGAGTTTCCTTAACCTTTTTGGGAACATCGGCAAATAAAATTGCTTTTGAAGAGTCAAATATTTCTGTTTTAGAACGCAGTTCTTTTTCAAGTTTTCTTTTTTCCGAAACCAAATCATATATAGTATCATGTTCAAAAGTTTTAACTAAAGAAACATTTCCTTTAAATTTATAATCTGCATTATGAGGTGCTTCAAAACAATAAGCGTTTGTGTCCTCACTAACTTTTTCTAACATTTCTGGATGATCATCAAAAACATAATCTGGTCTAAACCTTTTAATAAAGTCTACTTTTTGCTCTATATTTTCAACAAGTAATAATTGTTTGTATTTTAAACCACTTCTTTTTAATTGAATCTTAGTCAACCCAGGAACTATTTTCGTTCTAATTATTTTTTTTAAGAAGTCTTCTTCTCCAAAAGATTTTTTGCCACGAGTTGATAAAAAAGTGATGTCGACCCCCTCTTTGTATAATTCCTTTATAGTCCTTTTTACACCCGGCTTTGCTTTTTGTAACGTATATTTAACAAAATTTTTATTCCAAAAGTCTTGATTAACTCTTTTCTTTTCTTCTTCTATTTTTTCATCAGAAAAATTCTCACCTCTGAAGTGTTCTTCTAAGCCAAAAGAATCTGATAAATTATTGGCATTAGCATTTTGCAAAACAAAATCTCTACCATATCTCTTTTTTAAATATTTTGGGCCATTATTATGCAAAAAAGTTGTTTCTTCAAAAATAGTGTCATCAAGATCAAATATAATTTGCATCAATATTTTCCTCCTTTCTTTAAAGTCATATATTATGTCATTTTATGGATAATGTCAATAATTCTCTGATAAAACTATTGTTTTTTAGCTAAAATGTCCGGATACTAAAAATACATTATAGAATACTAATGAATAAAAATGAAAAACAATTTATATTAGTACTAAACTATTTAGTCTTTGACATTTCACCAACAATTTCTGAGTCAATTACATATTTTATATAATTATCGTAATTATCAACCAAAAAAATGATTGCATTAACTACTTCTAATGTTTTTTTATTTAACATCTTGCAAGTTAATTCTAAATCATCATATAGATTTACTTTATTGATATCCTTAAAGTATATTTTTTTTATCTCGTTTTCCCTTACATTGTAATATTCTATATATTTAGAAAATATTATTAGTTTAATATATGCTCCTGTTTTTTTATTGTTTTTTCTCGATATTTTAAAGCCAATTAATAGTGATAAACTTACAGGATGCAACATACTTTCTAAATCTAAAGTATTATATAATGGATTAAATTCATATTTTAAATCATAGTCTTTATTTCCAAATAGAT
>DUUN01000050.1 GCA_012841535.1 Gallicola sp.
ACGTTAAACGTGCAAGAAACAGTGAAGATGAAAAGAAAATAAAACGGTATCTCTCGAAAAAAAAGAGAAATTCCGCTTTGAAAACTATTAACTTGAGTTGGGAATTTCAAATGAGATTTTTAAGTGCCAATATATTATTTATTTTCTCATCTGATTTTGATGTTACTTTTCTGGTCTCATTACTTAGATGAACACCTTGTTTCTCTATACATAAAGTGATGAAATCAAAAATTATATTGAGTAGGCGTAAGAATTTTAAAGAACGATTAAATTCATTGAGTGGATTTAAGTCATACAGCATGTTATATATACATTCTATACCATCATTATAGTGAACAGACATTTGTCTTTGAACTCCTATTTTTTCAGTCTCTATCTCAAAAAGATCCAGGTCTTCTTTCAGTATACAAAATTTGTCATTTAATATCTCATCATCTATTGTAGTAAGTATTGGTTGAATATACTTTTCAATAAATGTCTCTTCTTCTTTGTTATTTAGGCCATACAGTTTCTTAAATCCTTCGTAAATAATAATGGTTATTTGTTTCAATGATATTCTTCTCTCAATCTCATATTCCGAACTAATATATGCTATTGAAGCCGATGCTAAGTCTATGTACAAATATAACAGCTGAACACTAGCTTTAATTGCTTTATCTCAACGTGAGAAAAGGAAATAAAACCTTTTAATTTTTATTTTAACACCCTGACACAGTTAGAACTTAGTCGGGGTGTTTTTGTGTCATTATGTCTTGTTGCATTTAGTCGTTTCCCAAATCCCCACCATTTGCTCCCACACAACATCCATTGTATATTTCTCATTAACTCTTTCTTTAGCTCTTTCGCCATATCCAAAAGCTAAACTTTCGTCATCTAGCAATTTGACAATAGCCTCATTTAGTTGCATGACGTCCTTAGGTTCTATACAAACCCCACATGCATTGCTACTATCTATATCCAACATTTCGGGTATAGCTCCTACTGAAGATGCAATAATTGGACATCCACAAGCCATACTCTCTATTATTACATTTGGAAAACCTTCAGTATATGTAGGTAAAACAAATAACCCACATGAAAGCATTTCAATAATAGTTGATTCATAACTTAATTCTCCTGATATTTCCAACCAACTATTATCTACTCCGGCAGACTCCATCAGCATGCTACGCATATCATCAGATACACGACCTATCATCTTTACTTTGATATTAGGGATTTCTCTGCATGCCTCTATTAATTCAAAAACACCTTTAGTTTTCACCACATGTCCAGCAAACAAAATTTGCCTACTATCTCTTTTTATGAATGAATTTTCACTAATTATTTTATTAACCTCTGGTGTCAATGGATTAGGTAATAATTCAATATTATTATACCCCTCCTTCATTAACGTATCATATGAAGCTTGATCTATCACAATTATTTTACCAGCCAAGGTTATAAGTCTATGAATAAGCTTTTGTTCCCAATTTCGCTTTTCATACAATTCAGGTATTCTTCCAAAACGGAAATGAAATACAGAGGGTACATCGTGTTTTTTTGCAATACTGGCCGCTAAAATATCCCTGATTAAACTGATGGATGCACTTGAACAAAAGTGTACTATGTCATAAGGTGTAGATCTTAATTTTCTCCTTAGTATTTTTAAAAACGGAATATATTTTTTTATACCATACACGAATCTTTTATAAGGAGTTGTACTATTATATATTTGTTCTCCATCCACATAAAACTGTTCCAATTCAATACTAGTTGATGCACTAATGGAATTGTGATAGTTTAAAATATGTTCTGTCCATCTTGAAATACCACCAACTGCTCCAGAATAGGGAGAGACCAATAATACCTTCATTTCATTGTTTGTCATTGATTTTTTTAAAAACCTCTATAAGTTCATCTCTAGTAAATCTCTCTTCTTCGGGATATAGCATAGTTTCGTGTTCTATAATTTCATTTATAGTCCATCTAAACTTTATAATTCTTGCTGGTATTCCTCCAATCACACTATAAGGAGGGATATCTCTGGAAACCACCGCTCCAGCTGCAACAATTGCTCCTCTTCCAATATGCACACCTGATAACAATGTCACATTGCATCCTATCCATACATCTTTTTCAACAATCACATCTTTGTCATAACCCTTGGGTTTGTTTGAATCGTTTAAATCCGTTACAAATTTCCCTAAAACATTTGCATGATTACCTGTGTGAACAGTAAATCCTTCAGCAATTGCACAGTTCCCTTTTATAATAAACTTAGCGTTTGTTCCGGAAATAAAGCATTTGGGCCCGATACCCACATTATCACCTATAAAAATATTAGATTTATTCCCGAAAAAATGAGGGGGGGGGTAAATATCACGCTGTCAGCTATATAACCAAACCTATTTCTCTTAGAGCCAAAAAAGGATTGGTACAGAAAATATATACCCCTAAGAAAACGATTGTTCTTAATTTTTCGTATCATAATCTATTTGAATCAATTTCATATTTATTTTTAAAATATTTATTGGAGAATAGCAATAATTGAGATATTTGATATTAAATTTAACTAGCTGTAGTCATTTAATAAAAAGAGCTTAATTCTGATTTTTTGCTAGCTTGTATTCAAAATAAAATAATGCTAAGAAAATTGAGTAAATTGATAACAACATTCTTGTATACATCAAACCTTCTTTCGCATGAAACAGAAACATAGAGGCGGACACTATAAACAGTAATTTTGCAGAATTACTGTACTTGATAGATTTAAAAGATTTTATCAAATAACGATAAGCGGGTAGTAAGAAAACAATAGTTCCAAAAATCCCAAAACTCCACAAATTTCTTATATATCCAATATCTGAATTTAATGTTCGTTTAAATCCCGTTTTAACGAGATGCTCGGGATTTCCAATTAAGAGAGTTCTAAAGTCATTAGGTATTAAAATGTGTGATTTCAGCACTTCAATAGTTCTATCTTCAAAACCTTGACCTTGACTCACTTTAAGAAAAGTGTCTAAGTTTCTATTAAAAGAATAGAACAACGGGCTAGAGCCCTCTAATTCAGGCAAAAGATTGGAAATAAAATAAAAGCACAATATCAAGAAAAAACATGTCAGAAATAGATATAAAACTTTCTTTATCCCATTTTTTTTATCATTTAGCATGACAGCAATTGGAAGAAAAATTAAAATATTCCATATTCCACTTCTACCACAAATTAAAACTGAATACAAAATCAATAAAGAGGACATCAAAAAAAACAGTTTTTTAATTTTTGAAGTATTGTACTTTATCAAAAAGGGTGTTAAAATCACACCAAAAGATTGAATAATAGAAAGTATTGCACCACCTGAAGTTCCAGTCAATCCACCCATTCTAAAGTCGTATTCGAAGGTACTTCTATATTCACCAGTCGTGGTGTATGAATAAATAAAATCTTTAAAAGCAGGATTATGCATCTGTAGTGCCATTATTATCGCATGAAAGAGAATAGAATAAAACACTAATTCTACAACAATTTGAGTATAATTAGTTTTGTTTTTTTTAGATGTTCTCAACACCAAAAAGTAGCCTGCTAATAGAGTGAATAAAATTCTAAATGGCCGTAGTAAAATTCCAAAAAAAGAAAACAGAGTTATTTCCTCATATATAGATGACAAAGAAGCCACAATTATAAACAATAGAATTAAAATCAAGAAATGTTTAAAATATCCTGGATAATGCCATTTAAATTTAAATAGATAAAAAAAAGAATAAAAAGCTGAAAATAAAACAATTGTATCAAACCAAGGACCTATACTGTTGAAAACCGGTCCAAAGATATAAACAAAAAAAAGAAGAAATATAAATAGATTCATGAATATAGGGTTTTATTAAAACCTAAATAATCTTTAACTTGTCCCAATCTATGTTTTATTATCATTATTGTCAATAATAAATATCGTTTTTTTGACAAAGATTTTCTGAGACCTTTATACATTCTAATATATGATTTTCTACCTTGTAAAATATGAAATTTATTTTGAGTAACCCCTCCAGGATGTTTAATATGAACGCCCATTACTTCATTAATATATTTAACAGGGCCTTTATCCACTAAGAATAATTCTAATGGTATATCCCCCATTATAACTTTAGATATCCATTTTGGAGGATAATCTACGGGTAGGAAGTCCTTTCTGAAAACCAGTGAGCATGTTGGAATATAATGTCTAAGAATTATATCTTTAAAGTATAGATCTGTAGTTGAAGGTACACTATAGCCCTTTAATTTTTTCTGTTTATCATCAATTACTTTAACTTTATGAAAGCTGAATGAAAAGTCCTTATTTTGCTCCAGAAAATCAACCTGCTTCTGCAATTTCAATGGGTCTGTCCAGTAATCATCCCCCTCGCAAAGAGCAATATATTTAGCAACTGCACGAGCTTCAAAATAAGGTTTAAGAGCTTCTCTTCGCTCAGGTTTACCATAAGTGTTGTGAGATGTAAAAACGGTAACAAATAAGTGAGGATACT
>DUUN01000478.1 GCA_012841535.1 Gallicola sp.
CATCAAGCTTAGGAGTTACAGGTAATTATCAAAAACACTTAAAAGTTCATTTAAAAGAAAATGAATTATGTTTAGAATGCAACAATCCAATAATTAAAGAAAAGGTTAGAGGTAGAAGTACATACTACTGTAAAACTTGCCAAAAGTAAAAAATAAAACAAAATCATAAAACCGACCGGTTACGAGTGGAAAACCGACCGGTTTTGAGTTCGTTTTTTCAGGCTTTCTGTTCAATAATTCCGGTTTTCTGTTCAAAATTCCGGCTTTCTGTTCAATAATTCCGGTTTTCTGTTCAATAATTCCGGCTTTCTGTTCAATAATTCCGGTTTTCTGTTCAAAATTCCGGCTTTCTGTTCAATAATTCCGGCTTTGTGTTCAATAATTCCGGCTTTCTGTTCAATAATTCCGGCTTTGGATCCTGTAATTACAATTTATCATTTGAAAACTATATAATCTATTGCTTTTTTATGGATTTTATATAATACATATTATATAATACATTTGAAAGGAAGGTAGTAATCTTGAATTCAAATCATAAATACGATGTTGAAAATTCTAAATTGGAATTTAAAATAAAAGTTGAACTGTCAAAACCAAAAAGTTGGTTAAAAACGGTATCTGCATTTGCTAATTTGAATGGCGGATTAATAGTATTTGGAATTGATAATTCGGGTTCTATAATAGGGATAGAAAATCCCAAAAAAGATGTAGAGTCGATAACTGAACTTATAAATTCGAGGATAGAGCCTATTCCACGATATGAATTACATATAGTTACTAAAGGTGGGAAAAATATTGTAGAATTACGGGTGGGTGATGGTCCAAGGACACCTTATTATTATCTAGGTGATGGAAGAAAAGAAACTTTTATTAGATCAGGTAGTAGTACTATACTTGCTCCTAAACATATATTAGATAATTTAATATTAAAAGGGACTAATCAAACATATGATGAGTTACCAACAAAATACAAAATAACTGACTTGAGTTTTACTCTGTTAAATGCTAACTTAATAAAAGAAAACTCTAAAGGATTAGAAGAAGAGAAAGATTATATTTCTTTAGGACTTATGACTGAAGATGGGTATGCAACAAATGCTGGATTGTTATTATGTGATAAAGGACCTCTTAAGCAATCCAAAGTAGTATGTACTAAGTGGAAAGGTTTGGTTAAAGGTTCTATAAATGGAGATGCAATAGATGATAAAGAATATTATAATTCTAGTATAATAACTTTATTAGACAATTCTATAAATTTTGTAAAAAATCATTCATTAAAAAGCTGGGATGTTATTGGACTAAAGAGAGTAGAGAGAGAAGATTATCCGTTAAATGCGGTTAGAGAAGCTTTAGTTAATGCATATGTACACCGAGATTATCAAATATTGGGAGCTGAAATACATGTTGATATGTTTGATGATAGACTTGAAATAACATCTCCTGGAGGAATGCTAGATGGTTCACTTATTCAGAACTTAGATATAACTAAAATCTCAGCAATGCGCCGAAACCGAATAATAACTGACATTTTTAATCGCCTTCATCTAATGGATGTTAGAGGAAGTGGTTTAATCAGAATAATTGAATCTTACACTGACCATGATATAAAGCCAATATTTACATCAACAACTTCATCTTTTAAAGTTATTTTGCCAAATAAAAGGTATCAGGAATATATGGAAACTAATAATCATGAAATTCAAACTAGTCAACATCTAAAAGATTATAATACTATAAGCGACGAAGATTATTTTATTCTTAAAATATACAAAGTTTTAAACCATAAAGTAAAGCAGAAAACAATAGATAATTTAATAACCTTATATAAAAAGTTTACTTATGACATTGATTTTAATCGCGAAGATGTAGAAGAAGTATTTGAAATTAAAAAATCAAGAGCGGCTGAAATCATTAAGATTTTATTAGATTATGATTTAATTACAAGCGATAAGAAAAGTAAGTACAAGTTCAAAAAATAATATTGTATAAATAAAGTTAAGCACATAATCACTGCGGTAAAAAGTGGCAAATAATAACTGTTGACTTTTGTCTGGATATGTTATACATTTAATTCAGCCAAGAAAGGATTAATTCTTTCCTTGGCTACTGAAAGAAACATGATTAACTTTATGTTTCTTTCATTTTTTTTGGAAAAAAATATAATAACTGCTATTGTATGTCTTAGAAGTTTAGTGTGAATTTGGAAGTGGTTTTTCTCCTGTAAGTATAAGTGGAATGTGTAAAATTTATGAAGACTTTCCAATTTGGTCAGCAGTGCCGGCTGACTTGGGCTGGTCTTGTTTTCAAGAGCTAATTGTTAATATTTAATTAGTATAACTAGAGACGAGGAATTGTCTGTTTTATCTGGATGAATCAAGTCCGAATATTTAGGTAAGGGCATTAATGTCCTTACCAAGGATGAAATTGATCAGTACCAATGTAATTGAAAGATACTATCCGGATATAAGATGTTATATTGAATCCTATAACCAGCGTAACATAAATAGTCACAATGCTATTATAATGCTATTTATCGGTAAGCTAATATACACTTGAAGAGATAATAAAAAGTCGCTAATTTTTTTTTGACTTTATATTTGGTTGTTAATAGTAACATTTTAACTACATATTTTATTGTCCATCTATTAAAAATTTAAATTTTATGATAAGATTTAGTTAATAGAGGAGAATGCATATGTCAGATAATATTTATGAAATACTTGGTTATATTTATATTGCTATAACAGTTATTTTATTTATAACTGCTATTGTTTTATTA
>DUUN01000525.1 GCA_012841535.1 Gallicola sp.
AATACTAAATTTATATTTTATAAACTCGTAATATTCTTCTTCTTTTTTTAAAATAGGTTGCTTAAATTCAGGTATATTTATAGAATTAGGTGCAAATTGTGGCTCCATACAAATTGAAGAAAAATTATTATAATTTCTTGTTTTTCCTTTAAAGTTATTTAAAAAAGAACCTGTATAAAATTGTATACATGGGTAACTAGTAGATAATTCAAGTTTTATATTTGTTAACGGGGAAAAAATACTTGCATTAACTTCTTTATTATCTAATAGGACGTAATTATGGTCATAATCTTTAGCTATAATAGTTTCTGATAAATTTAAAGCATCTTCAATACTTCTTTCTTCTTTAAAATCAAAATTGGTATTAAGTATATTGGTTAAGTTTCCTGTAGGGATATTTTTTTCATCTATTTCAGTAATAAAATCAGAGTTTATTCTTACAATATGATTTTTAACACTGTTACTATTTTCTCCATTTAAATTAAAATATGAATGATTTGTTAGGTTAACAATAGTATCTTCATCAGATTTTGCATAAAATTCTACTAGAAGTTCATTGGAATCATTTAAAGTATATTTTACTTTGGTATTTAAATTTCCAGGATAGCCTTCTTCCATATCTTCACTAAAATAACTAAATATAACTGAATCATCAATTATTTTATAATTCCATACTTTTTTGTCAAATCCTTTATTTCCACCATGTAAATGGTTAGGTGATTCGTTAGGACTAATATTATATATTTTATTGTTAAGTTTAAAGCTTGCATTTCCTATACGGTTTGCATATCTTCCAATAGTTGCTCCAAAATATTTATCTTGATTTACATATTCGTCAATTGTGTTACAACCTAGAAGAACATCTATATCTTGGGGTTTAACTATTATACTTGTAATCATAGCACCATAATTAGATAAAGTTATAGATAAACTTTCGTTTTCCAAAGTAATTAAAGCAAGTTCTTTTTCTAATACTTTAGAAAAAACTGACTTTTCTCTTATATTCATGTATTTCTCCTTTTTATGTATTATATATATTTTATCAAATTATTTTATCAAAAACTAATATAATATTTTTGTATTAAATTTCAAAAGAATGCTATAGTTTAATGAAACATTTATATTAAATTTCTATTTCATTTCTTGGAAAATTATTGAAATTTATAGTATATACTTATTATGGTGATTACATGAATAAGAAAATTTTAATTATAGATGATGAAATTGAAATGGTAGAAATGCTAGACAGGTTTTTTACTTTAAAAAATTTTGATACCATTACTTCTACTTCCGGAGAAAATATTTTAGACTTAATCAGCAAGGAGCCTGATATTATATTGTTGGATATAAATATGCCACAAGTAGATGGTTTTGAAGTTTGTAAATCCATAAGGAATAAAACAAATGCTCCAATATTGTTTTTAACAGCAAGAAATTCAGAATCGGATAAGGTTAAGGGGCTTATGTTAGGAGCAGAAGACTATATTGTTAAGCCCTTTTCCCTCAATGAGCTCTATGCAAGGGTCTACACCAATTTACAAAGAGAGGAAAGAAAACTAGAAGGTAGTGATGATTTAGAAATTGACTATGGAGCAAGGACTGTTAAATATAAGGGTGAGGAAATAATTATGACGAAAACCGAATTTGATATTCTTGAGTTACTTTCTTTAAATCCAAATATGGTTTTCGATAAGGATAGAATTTATGACAGTCTTTGGTCCTATGATTCTTTTGGGGACTCTGCAGTTATAGCAGAACATGTTAGAAAAATTAGGGGGAAAATAAAGAAATTCACTGAAAGGGAATATATTTCCACAGTATGGGGCATAGGATATAAATGGATTGGCTAGACGAAATAACTAAAAAACACAAGTTAAAAACAAGTTTTTTTATTTATAATTTAGTATATATTTTTATTGGCATTGCTATGATTATTTTTGTTTTTTCCATGTTAACTACAATACTAGGGGGAATACAAAGTGCAGTTTTTGTAGAGAAAAATCCAAATGAGCTATATATGCTACTCCAAAATAGTAGGATAACAGTATTGATAAATAAAATATTAAAAAATTATAGGAGTATAGCATTTTCAATAGCTACAGTTGTTTCTTCATTATTGGGTTTTAGAAGGTTTTATAAGGATAAAATAGATGATGTTATATTGGACTTATATGAATTAACAGGGGAAGTTTATAAGGAAGAAAATTATAACGAACTGGATATTTTATATGATAAATTAAGTGATTTCATTGGTGACTTAAATGATAATAAAATCAGCTTAATTAAGGAAAAGGATGCTTTTGATAAAAGAATTACAGATTTTGGTCATGATATTAAGAATCCTTTAGCAATTGTTAAAGGAAATGTAGAAATGATGGAATTAATAGATAAAAATGATAATGAAAGTTTTGAAAGTTTAATTATTTCTACAAATAAAAATATAAAAAGAATAGAAAATTATATAAATAGGCTTGATAGTTTAAGAAAACTTGAAACGATAGAAGTAAATAATAGAAATGTATTATTGGAGGAATTTGTAGAAGTTTTGATTATGGATTATTCTGCCTTGGAATCCAGAAAGAAGTTAGTATGGAATTATCCTAAAGATAAAATTACTTGTTATTTTGACGATATTTTAATTTCTGAAGTGATGCACAATCTTATTGATAATGCTATTAGATTTGCCAAGGAAAATATAGAAATTAATTTTAAGGTGGAAAATAAGATGCTCTATGTAGAGGTATTAGATGATGGTAAGGGCTTTAGTAATGAAGCTTTAGTAAATGGAAAGACACAATTCTTTACAGAAAATCCAAACAAGGAAAATCTGGGATTAGGGCTTAATATTTCAAATAATATTTTAGGCTACTATGGTGGTGATTTAAATTTAGAGAACACAAAAAATGGCGGGAAAGTTTCTTTTGAAATAAAATTGGAAAATAATTGAAAATTCTTTAGTACACTCTTCTTAAGATATTAAGGAGGGTGTTTTTTTATGCATGAGAACATAGTAATAAATAATTTAAATGTAAGTTATGGTAGAAAAAAAGTTCTACATGGAATAGATTTAAATATAAATAAAGGAATGTTTGGACTTTTAGGAAGAAATGGTGCTGGTAAGTCTACTTTAATGAAGACCGTAGTTGGCTTACTAGAGAAAAAATCCGGTGAAATATCAGTATGTGGTATAGATATTTCCAATAGAAAACAAATTAGGGAGATTATTGGTTATCTTCCACAGGATTTTAACATGTATCCAAATATGAAAGTAGATGAAGCTTTAAAATACTTAGGTACTTTGTCCGGTATGAAATCAAATATATTAAATAAAAGAGTTGAAGATGTTTTAGATTTAATAAATTTACAAAATGATAGAAAGAAAAAAGTAAAATCCCTTTCAGGTGGAATGAAACGTCGACTTGGTATAGGACAGGCTATTATACATAATCCAAAGGTTTTAATTGTAGATGAGCCTACAGCTGGACTGGACCCTGAAGAAAGAATAAGGTTTAGAAATATTTTAGCCGATTTAGCAGAGGACAAGGTTGTAATATTGTCTACTCATATTGCAGGAGATATTGAAAGTACATCTAAAAATCTTGCAATTATGAATGAAGGAAAAATTGTTTTTAATGGGAAAGTCGATGATTTAAAAGGTATGGCTAGAGGTTTTGTTTATAAGACCAACATTGCTTTTGAAAATATTAAGGACTTTAAAAATAGGTATATTATTACATCTCAAAGGGATAACGGGGAGTTTGTAGAAATGAAATTCCTATATAAAGGAAGTCCTGTAAGTTCCTTTATACCGGTGGAACCAAGTATTGAAGACAGTTATTTAAATGTAATTTATGATGTGTCAGGGGTGAAATAATGAAACTCTTATTTCTTGAAATAAAAAGAATTTTTAAAAGTCCAATATTCTATATTTCTCTTGTTATAATTTTTGGTTTTATGTTTATGCAAATGGACATAAATGATATACATGATGAAGATCCTGCCTTAGCAAAAAAAAGACATGAAGAAATGGTAAGGAAGGCTAAAAAGGAAGTAATAGATGGGGAAGAGGTTTTAGTATATGAAAATTCTATAATATATGAAGAGGCGGGCTATGGAAGTAAAAAGACAGATGATATAACTGTAGTTCAAGAAAATTCAGTAGAAAGATTAATATATGAATTTAATGAAAACAGTTATGCTACCTATCCTTTTGGTTTTTATAAAGAGATACAACTTTCAAGTAGTGAGCAGGAACAAATGGCAAAGTATTTGTCGAAATTAACGGGTAAATCCTTGGAAGAAGTAAAAAAATCATCGACAGAACCAGAATTTTATGAAGGTTTAAACTATTCTACTACAGGTAAAAAGGAATTTCTAAAAATAATGAATTTAGTTGATGACCTAGTAGGAGGGGGAAGTCATTACAGCGAAAAGAAGGTTGTATCAGCCTATGGTGATGTTCCTATGGACTATGAAGATGCTGTTGAAGACTATAATATAATAAAGAATAAAGACAAGTTTACAGGAGCTTACGCTAGATTATTTTGTGATTATTTAGGAATAATCATATCCTTTGCTCCAATACTTTTAGCGGTTTTTATTTGGTACCAAGATAAGACATCAGGTGCATTGGAAATAATAAATTCAAAATCCGTAGGAAGCACAAAGTTAGTATTAACTAGGGTTTTAGCCATGTTTATTGTATTTGCCTTTGCAATTTTTATTTTGGCGACCATATATAATGTTAAGGTAATTTCCGTTTATGGAGTGGAAAATGTAGATATATTTGCCTTTTATAAATATATTTTACTTTGGATTTTGCCAAATCTGTTATTTGTTTTAGCTTTTGGAACGCTAATAACAATATTGACTAATTACCCTGTAGGAATAGTTGGAATGTTGGTATTGTGGATATTGTTTATAACTGGAAACGATATTGCTGCAGGATATGACTGGCCATTAATATTACGTCATAATACTTTTGGAAATACGGAGTTTTATTTCAACAATATAGGATCGGTTTTTACAAATAGGGCTATTTATACAGCCGTATCTGTAGTATTTATTTTACTAGCAATAAAAATATTTGATTTAAAAAGAAATGGAGGTATGGTTAGAATTGAAAGAGTCGGCAATAATCGTAAGAAAAGAGCTTAAATACAATACTTTAAAACCTATTTTCATTTCGTTATCGGTGTTTTTTATAATATTCATATTTTTTGGATTTAGTAACTTAAGTAAAGATAATTCAATAAATGTAATGGAAATGTACTTGCCTTTAATAGGAATTATTTTAATTACTCCGGTATTTGAACAGGAACAGGATTATGGTATTGAACAAACAATAAGAACAAGAAGAACAAACTTTACAGTAACATTAGTGGTTAGGATTATTGTTAGAATATTAGTGTATATATTAATAACCTTAGTATTTGCAATATTTTTAAAAAATAATGGTTCCTACATGGATTATAAAACAATAATTCCCCAATCAATAGGTATAGGATTTTTATATGGAAGTCTTGGGGTGTTTTTCTTTGGAATTACATTTAATTTAATAATTGGCTATTTAGTTCCAATACTATATTTTATGGCAAATAGTTTTTTAGGTTATGAGAAATTAAAGGAAATATTTCTCTTTAGATTAAAATATGGCTTGGATTTAAAGTATGAATACTGCTTTATTGTAGGAGTTGTGCTTATAATTTTAGGAGTGTTAGTAAGAATAAGAAAAAGCAGATAATTTTAAAACTTTAAAAAAGTAATTTCATTAGGAATTAAGCAATGAAATTACTTTTTTATTATTGGATATGTATAATTATATTTTTCTTTTTGATTTTAGAAGAGCCATGCCAATTAGTCCTACTAGTATTGTATTGGCTATAATTTCAAAGGGAGCATTTGCTGCAGCAATTCCAATTAAAACTGTAGAGGCATTTAATCCGCTACTAACACTACTAATTTTATCGGCAAAAAAGATATAAGCCATTCCCAATACTCCAACTGTATTAACAATAGATCCAACAGCACCGGTAATTCCACAAGCTATTAAGTCATTTAATTTTAATTTATTTAAAAGTTTATATAAATAACCTGATACAACACCAATTAAAACCCTTGGTAGTACAGAAACCAATGGATTGTAAAACATAAAAGACAATATTGTTGGAGAAGTTATACTTTGGAATATTGATAAAAAACCAAAGACAAGACCAACAAATCCTCCAACTAATGGACCGCCAATTATTGCTCCAATGATTGTTGGGATAGCCATTGTTGTTATTTTAGTAACTCCAAGGGGAATAAATCCTAAGGGAGTTAAACCAAGTATAATTGTTAATGCAGTCAATAAACCTATAATGGTTAGTTTTTTTGTAGTTAAGTTTTTCATATTACCTCCTTTAAAATGGCTAATTGTTGATTTTTTGTAGCATTTTCATTATATCAATAAATAATGATTTATGGTATAATTATCAGAGATTATAGATAAGATAATGATAAAAAATGGAGGAATTGTGGAAAAGATAGTTGTAACAAATAGTGGACCACTTACTGGATCTGTTAATATTGACGGAGCTAAAAATGCGGCTTTGCCTATTATAGCTGCTTCTTTATTGGGAACAGAACCAATAATTTTAGAAAACGTACCAAATTTAAGTGACATAGAAGTAATTTTAGAAGTGTTAGAATCATTAGGTGCTAAAGTAGAATTTTTAGAAAAGAATACAGTACGAATAGATTCATCAAATTTGACAGGGTATGAAGCTCCAATGGAACTTATGAATAGAATGAGAGCTTCTTTTTTAGTTATGGGACCCTTATTAGCAAGATTTGGTAAAACTATGACATATTTACCAGGTGGATGTGCCATAGGAAAAAGACCTATTGATTTACATTTAAAGGGATTTAAAGCTCTAGGAGCTGTAGTAAAAGAAGGTATAGATAAAATTGAAGCAACAGCTGAGGATGGATTAAGGGGAGATGTTATATATTTAGATTTTCCTTCAGTCGGAGCTACACAAAATATTATAATGGCAGCAACTTTAGCCGAAGGTGAAACGGTTATAGAAAATGCAGCTAAAGAACCGGAAATAGTAGATTTAGTAAATTTTTTAAATAAAATGGGAGCCAATATTAAGGGCGCTGGAACTTCTGCAATTAGGATTAAGGGTGTTAATAAATTAACAGGTGTTCAACATGCAGTTATTCCCGACAGAATAGAAGCTGCAACTTTTATGGTTGCTGCAGCTATAACTAAGGGCGATATTACAATAGAAAACTGTATAGCTAGTCATGTTATGCCAATAATAGCAAAGTTAAAAGAAGTTGGTTGTAAAGTGTATGTTAATGAAGATCAAGATGTGCTTAGAGTAGTAGGTGCTAAAGATCCTATTGGAACAGATATTAAGACTTTACCATATCCTGGCTTTCCTACAGATGTTCAAGCACAATTTATGGCACTTTTAACAATAGCAAAAGGACAATCTAAAGTTACAGAGACCGTGTTTGAAAATAGGTTTATGCACGTTGATGAACTATTAAGAATGGGAGCTATTATTGCAACAGATGCAAGGGAAGCTAGAATAGCAGGAGTACCTGTATTAAAGGGAGCAGAAGTTAAAGCTACAGATTTACGTGCTGGTGCAGCTCTTATTTTAGCAGGACTTGCAGCAGAAGGAAAAACTTATATATCGGATATTTATCATATAGATAGAGGATATGATGATATTGTAGGAAAATTAAATTCTTTAGGGGCTAAAATCAGTAGAATAGATGTAGATTTATAAGGAAATTAATTTTAAACAAGTAAATATTCTTAATATAAAATTTTAAAAGTAGACATGGAAAAATCTGTCTGCTTTTTATTTTGGTAAATTCTAGATTAGTTATATAATTAAAGGTAATTAATTGATTATTGCAACTTTTTAAATTATGTGAGGAAATTATGGAAATAGAAGGAATAATAGAAAATATTATATACAGTAATGATGACAATGGTTATAAGGTTATGAAACTAGATACATCAGATGGGGAAATAACAGCAGTAGGAATAGTTCCTAATGTTGTAGTTGGTGATAGTTTAAAAATCAATGGAGATTTTGTATACCATAATAAATATGGAGAACAAATTAGTATAGAATCTTATGAAATAATTACTGGTACATCAATTTTATCAATTGAAAGATATTTATCCTCCAGAGTTCTTCCTCATATTGGGAAAAAAATGGCAAAGCGAATAGTAGATAGATTTGGAATTGATACCTTGGATATATTAAGACATAATCCAGCAAGGTTAATGGAAGTTGAAGGAATAGGAAAAAAGAAATATCAGGATATTTATGATGCATTAGAGGAAGAATTAAAAGTTCAGGATACTATTATATTTTTGCAAGGGTTAGGAATTCCCATGGGGCAATCACAAAAGATTATAAAAGAGTATGGAGATGAGACTATTTCTAGAATTGAAACTAATCCCTATCAATTAATTAATGATATTTGGGGAATTGGTTTTAAAACAGCTGATGATATTGCTTTAAAAAACAACATAGATGAAAAGTCTCCTTTTAGGATTAAGGCAGCCTTTAAATATTATTTATCTTCTGAAGCAAATCAAAATGGAAATTGCTATATGCCTTATGAAGAAACAATATATAGGGTGTCGAGATTAATAAATATTGAGCAGGAATATATTGAAGATTTAATAATGGAAATGGTACTAGAAAACACTATAATCAGCGATGAAGTTGAAGGAAAAAAAATCTTATATGATCCGTATTATTATAATAGCGAGTTAAAAGTTGCCGGATTATTTTCTAAAATATTAACAAATGAAGAAATTAAGACAAATATTAACTGTGAAAAAGAAATTGAAAGGTTAAAAAATAGTGAAAAAATAAAATTTGCCGATGAGCAAATAGAAGCAATTAAAAGTTCTATTTTAGAGAATATTTTAGTTATTACCGGAGGACCGGGAACTGGAAAAACAACTATAATTAATGAAATTGTAAATATATATACATTAAATGGTCATAAGGTTATTTTAACAGCACCTACAGGAAGAGCTGCTAAGAGAATGGAAGAAAGTACTAACCATGAAGCTAAAACAATTCACAGACTTCTAGGCTATATGCCGGTGGATAGTGGAAGAGGTATGATATTTGACCATAATGAAGAAAATCCCTTAGATGCAGATATTATTATTATAGATGAATCTTCCATGATAGATTTGGTTTTACTTGAAAATTTATTAAAGGGAATACAAAGTGAAACTAAAATTATTTTTGTTGGCGATATTGACCAACTTCCATCAGTTGGTGCAGGAAACACTTTAAAGGATATTATTAATTCTAAATTAGTAAAAACCATAAGACTTCATAAAATATTTAGACAAAGTGAAAATAGTAATATAGTAGTTAACGCCCATAGAATTAATAGTGGAGAGTATCCTATTTTAAATGAAAAGGGTAAGGATTTTTTCTTTATACCGGCAAATAATAATACTTTAACACAAAAGACTTTATTAAGTCTTGTAGCAAAAAGACTTCCGGAATATTACAATATAAAGAACATTGAGGATATTCAAGTTTTAACGCCTATGAAAAAATCTGAAATAGGAACAACAGAACTCAACAAAAAACTACAGGAAGTTTTAAATCCTAAACGACCATCAACAGAAGAAATTGTTTATGGTGATAAGGTTTTTAGGGAATATGACAAGGTTATGCAAATTAGAAATAATTATACTAAGGAATTTAAGACTAAAACAGGCCAAGAAGGATTAGGGGTATTTAACGGAGATTTTGGAATTATTACAGAAATAGACAATTATGACAATATAATAAAAGTATTGTTTGACAATGACAGGTTTGTTGAATATACAGTAAAGGAATTAGATGAATTGTCGTTATCATATGCAATAACTATTCATAAATCTCAGGGAAGCGAATTTCCTGCAGTTGTAATACCGCTAGGACCTGGACCCTATATGTTAATGACAAGAAATTTAATTTATACAGCAATTACTCGAGCGAGAAAACTAGTAGTTCTTGTAGGAAGTTTAAAATATTTACAGAATATGATTAATAATACCCATATAGCAAAAAGAAACTCTACTTTATCCTATAGAATTAATGAATATTATAATTTATATAAAGGAATAATAGATGTCAATTAGTATAAACGATTTAATTTTTTTATCAGAAGGGTATTGTTATTCTTGTAAAAACGAAATATATACTAAAAAATATTTCTGTAATAATTGTTTAAATTTATTCGAATATGTAAATGGCATTAAATATTTTGGAGAACATAGATGTTATTATCCGTATTTATATACCGGTAAGATAAAAGAATTGATTGGGAGCTTTAAATTCTATAATCATTCTTATTTGTATAGGGCCTTTGGAGAAATTCTTGTAGCTTATATTAAAGAAATAGACTTGGATTTTGATTGTATTATTCCTACGCCAATTAGTAAAAGAAAGCTTTCCAAAAGAGGATATAATCAAACGGAGTTATTAGCGGATTATATTGGTGAAAAACTAAAAGTGGAAATATTAAAAGATGCTGTTGTAAAGAAGAAAAATACCAAGGATCAGCATTTATTAAGTATAGAAAAAAGAGCAACAAATTTAAAAGATTCTTTTAAACTAATAGATAAGAATCTAGGTGATAAAAAGATCTTAATATTAGATGATATAGTTACATCGGGGTATACTTTAAAGGAAATAGCAAAAGTATTTGAAGAAAATGGAAATAGAAATATTGAAGCTTTAGTTATAGCTTCATCTAAAATAGAAAGTAAGTTCAAAGTTGGTTTTAAGAATGTTTAAAGGTTTTTTATCTAAAATTATTAGTATAAAGATTAGACCTAGTTAAGGAGGAATATATTATGAGTGATGACAAAAGAGATTTTGATGAAAATAGAACAGATGAAGATACAGAAAGAAATGATTTTTCAAATAATAGTAAGGGAAGTTACTATGATCCTTTAGGAACAGAAGATGAAGGACCAGCTTTTAGTAGGTCTTATTCCTATAATAATAGCGATGAAGTTAGAAAAATTGTAAAGGAAGAGTTAAAAAGAAACAAACCAAAAACGCCTTGGATTAGAATAGTAGTAATAGCCTTAATATTCTCATTTTTAAGTTCAGGTGTAACAGCCCTGGTTATGTCGTCTAAAAACAATACAACAGCAGGAAACTCCGGTACAAACTCAAGTATTACAATTAATACTAAAGATGAAGTAAATATTGAAACAGCCGTTGCAGAAAAAGTAATACCATCTGTTGTTGGAATTACTACAAAAACATTATCTAATTCCATATTTAATCAGCAAGCATATGTTGAAGGAGTAGGAAGTGGCGTTATAGTTAGTGAGGATGGCTATATACTTACTAATTCCCATGTTATAAGTGATGGTTCCGCAGAGTCCATTACAGTTGTGTTTTCAGATAAATCAACAATTGAAGGAAAATTGATTTGGAATAATTCCACCCTTGACTTAGCTGTAGTAAAGGTAGAAAAGACAGGACTTCCAGTAGTTGAATTTGGAGATTCTGACAAAGTATCAGTAGGAGATAAGGCAATAGCAATTGGAAATCCATTAGGATTGGATTTACAATCTACTTTAACATCAGGTTATATTTCAGGGCTAAACAGAATGATAACTTTAGAAAATGGGGCTTCAATGGATGGATTAATTCAAACAGATGCAGCTATTAATGGTGGTAACAGTGGAGGAGCACTATTAAACTCAAAGGGAGAATTAATAGGAATAAATACTGCTAAAGCAAGTACAGGAGAAGGGATTGGATTTGCAATTCCAATAAATACAGCAAAATCCATAGTAGATGAAATAATAGAAACAGGAAACTATGAAGAACTTCTTTTAGGAATTAGTGGAGTAGAACTTGAAACCTATAAAAAATATTTCCAAATGGAAACTCCAGTAGAAAAAGGCGTTGCTGTAATGCAAGTACAGGAAAATTCTCCGGCAGATAAAGCGGGTATTCAAGTTAATGATATTATAACTCAAGTTGGCGACTCAGAAGTAGGTAATACCAACGATATTAAAAAGGCCCTATTAAAATATAAATTTGGTGATAGTAGTGAAATAACTATTTACAGAAATGGAAAAGAAGAAAAATTAGAAATTACATTTGAAAAATTTGAAGTACAAGAAAATCCTATTAAAGAACAAGAACAAAATAAGGAAGAGCAAGGGGGAAATGAAAGAGAATTTATATTCCCTTGGGGAAATTAAGACTATAAATTAAATTATAAATAAAACCATTAGAGCTAAAACTTTAGTTTTAATGGTTTTATTTTTTTGGACATTTATATGTTTTGCTTTTCCAATAATAGGCTAATTACTGTATTTGCTATAAAATAGACTATTATTTTAAAGGGTGATAATATATTAATTAGAAGGCAAGATTAAATAAAGAAAAGGAGAAATAAAATGGCTATTAAGTACATACCGGAACCATTTAGAATAAAAATGGTAGAAAGAATTAAAATGTTAACAAAAGAAGAAAGAATTGAAAGAATTAAAGAAGCTAAGTATAATACCTTTAATTTAAAAGCAGAAGATGTTTATATTGACCTTTTAACAGACAGTGGAACAAATGCCATGAGTGATGATCAATGGGCCGGCGTAATGAAAGGCGATGAAGCTTATGCTGGTGGAAAAAGTTATTATAAATTATTAGATACAGTTAAAGATATATTTGGATACGAATATGTTCAACCAGTACATCAAGGTAGAGCAGCGGAAAAGGTTTTATTTCCACTACTACTTGAAAAAGGTAAGGTTGGAATTTCCAATATGTTTTTCGATACTACTAGAGCCCATGTTGAATTAACAGGGGCAAGGGCCATAGACTGTGTTGTAGAGGAAGCAAAAGATCCTAGTCATAGAGCTCCTTTTAAAGGAAACATGGATGTTGAAAAGTTAGAAAAACTAATAAATGAATACGGTAAGGAAAAAATTGGCTTAGTTGTAATGACAATAACTAATAATTCAGCAGGTGGACAGCCGGTATCTGTTCAAAATATGAGAGATGTATCAGATATATGTAAAAAATATAACATACCCTTAGTTATAGATGCAGCTAGATTTGCAGAAAATGCTCATTTTATTAAAGAGAGAGAAGAAGAATTTAAAAACAGTACTTTAAAAGAAATAACTAGGGAAATCTTTAGCTATGGTGATATGTTTATTATGAGTGCAAAAAAAGATGCCATAACTAATATGGGTGGACTTTTAGCAATAAAAGAAGATGCAGAACTTTTCCAATTAGTAAAAGGCAATACTATTTCTTACGAGGGATTTATTACCTACGGCGGATTATCAGGAAGGGATATTGAATCATTAGCTATAGGATTATATGAAGGACTTGACGAGGATTATTTAAACTATAGAGTTGGACAAATTGAATATTTGGCATCAATATTAGATGATAATAAAATAGCTTATCAAGCTCCTGCCGGTGGTCATGGACTTTTTGTCGATGCAAAAGCAATGTTTCCTCACATACCGTACAATGAATTTCCAGGACAAGCACTAGCAATTGAACTTTATATAGAAGCAGGAATAAGAACTTGTGACATAGGGTCATATATGTTAGGAAACGATCCGGAAACTGGAGAACAAAGACAAGCTGAATTTGAATTTACTAGATTGGCAATACCAAGAAGGGTTTATACACAAGCCCATTTTGATATAATGGCAGAAGCCTTAATAGCAATTAAAAAAAGGGCAAAAGATGTTAAAGGATATAGAATAACCTGGGAGCCTCCAGTGTTAAGACATTTCCAAGCACATTTAGAACCAATAGAATAGAAAACTATTTTAGAAAAACCAATAATATGAAAGGAAGGTGTATATGTCAAAAAATAATAAAAATATATCAAGATTAGATAAGAGAGAATCTTTTTCGTCTAGATGGACCTTTGTTATTGCTTGTGTTGGCTCAGCAGTTGGAATGGGAAATATTTGGTTATTTCCCTATAGAGTTGGACAGTTTGGTGGATTTGCTTTCCTAGTTCCATATTTTATCTGTGTACTTGTATTGGGTTTCACAGGTGTTATTGGAGAAATGTCCTTTGGTAGAGCAATGAGGTCAGGACCAATAGGAGCTTTTAAAAAAGCAATGGATAGAAGAGGTAGAAGAAATGGTGATTTAGTAGGTATTATACCGGTAATCGGTTCCTTAGCAATAGCTATTGGTTATTCAGTAGTAGTTGGTTGGATAATAAAATTTACAGTAGGTGCACTTGCAGGTGATTTAGTTAATACAGCGGATAGTGCAGCATATTTTGGCAGAATTTCAGGAACTTTCGGCTCTATTCCCTGGCATTTAATAGCCTTGGTTTTAACTTTTATAATTATGAATGCAGGAATATCTGCAGGAATAGAAAAAGTAAATAAATATTTAATGCCAGCATTTTTTGTACTATTTATAATTTTGGCAATAAGAGTGAAATTTCTAAATGGAGCAAGTGAAGGATATAGGTTTTTATTTAATCCTGATTGGTCAGCCTTGGCTAATCCAGAAACCTGGGTTTATGCACTAGGTCAATCTTTCTTTTCCTTGTCACTAGCAGGCTCGGGAACCTTAGTCTATGGTAGCTATTTAAAAGATGATGAAAATGTTGTTAAGGCCGGAGTTAGTATTGCAATTTTTGATACAATAGCAGCATTTTTAGCAGCACTAGTTATTATACCTTCAGTTTTTGCCTTTGGAATGGAGCCAAAAGCAGGACCACCAATGCTATTTATAACAATGCCGGAAGTATTTAAACAAATGCCATTTGGTCACTTATTTTCCATAATATTTTTCATAGCAGTGCTTTTTGCAGGAATTACGTCCTTAATAAATCTTTTTGAAGCTCCAATAGAAGCGCTACAAGATAGATTTAAATATTCTAGAACAAAATCAGTAATTGTAATTGCTGTTATTAGTACTTTAGTAGGATTATTTATTGAAAATGGAAATGTGCTGTCAAAATGGATGGATGTTGTTAGTATATATGTAATTCCACTAGGAGCTTTACTGGCGGCAATAATGTTCTTCTGGGTTTGTGGAGAAAAATTTGCTAAAGAGGAAATAGGTAAGGGCTTAGATGGAGATGTTCCAAAATTTATTATTCCTATGGGCAAGTATATATTTTGTGGATTAACAATAATTGTATTAATATTGGGAATATTTTTGGGGTCAATAGGTTAAATCTAATAGATATAAAAAATAAAGTAAGTAAAAACCTTCAAATTCATATGGGATTTGGAGGTTTTACTATTTTCAAAATAAGATACATAAGAATTAAAATTAAGGTATAATTTAATAGAGGTGAAAAATGAAGAAAAAATTTATTTTACTTTCTCTATTATCTATAATTTTATTATTAACAGCCTGTAATAAAAATAAATATATAAAGTATTTTGATTCAATATTTGGAACTTTTGATACAATTATCGACTTTACAGCTTATACAGAAACAGAAGAAGAATACAAAGAGTATTACTCTTTAGTAAAAGAAGAGTTTAATAGACTTCACAAACTATATGATATTTATAATGATTATGAAGGAATTAATAACATAAAAACTATTAACGATATGGCAGGAAAAGAACCTGTAGAAGTTGATAAGGACATAATAGAATTATTAAAATTTTCTAAGGAAATGGCAGAAAAATATTCTTATAAAACCAATATTGCCTTTGGTCCAGTATTAAGTATTTGGCATGAATATAGGGAAGAAGCATTAGATGAAAACAATAAGGAAAAACCTAAAATTCCAAGCATGGAAGAACTAGAGCTGGCCTCTAAATATACAGACATAAATAAAGTAATTATTGATGAAGAAAATAGTACCGTATATCTTGAAGATGAAAACATGTCTTTAGACGTTGGTGCAACATCGAAGGGATATGCTTCCCAATTGGTAATGGATAAAGTTAAGGAGGCAGGTTGTAAATCTGCAATACTTTCAGCTGGAGGAAATGTAATTTCCATAGGTAAACCAATGGAAGAAAATAAGGATAAATGGGGAATAGGTATACAAAATCCAAAAGATGAAGAAGAATTTACAGGTAATTCAATAGTAGGTGTAGTATATGGAAATAATATTTCCTTAGTTACAAGTGGAGATTATCAAAGATATTATGAAGTAGATGGGAAAAGCTACAACCATATAATAGATCCGGACACTTTAATGCCAGGAGATTTGTATAAGTCTGTAACGGTTTTAGCAGAAGATAGTGGAGTAGCAGATTTTCTTTCAACGACTTTATTTTTACTTCCAATAGAAGAAGGGAAGGAATTAATTAAAGATGTCGATAATATTCAGGTATTATGGGTAGATAAAAATGATGAAAAACATATAACAGAAGGAATGAAAAACTATTTAAAAAGTGAAGGAATAACAGCAAAAGAAGACTAAATTAGTCTTCTTTATATATATATACTATTGATTCATAAGGCTTTAAAACAAAGGGATTAGTAAATGTTTTATCGCCATAATTAGAAATTAATATTTTAGAATTTTTGTATTTGTCATATATATTACTATCGAACTCATAAATTAATTCTTCCTTACTAAAATTATTAATACAGATTAACTCATCATTATTTAAATACCTTTCAAAAACAAATAACTTGTCGATTCCTGTATCTATCTCCCTATAATATCCATCTGATATTACCTTGAAATTCTTTCTTAAACCAATTAATTTTTGGTAATGTTTAAAAATAGAATTTGAACTTTCTCTGTCCCTTTTAGCATTAATTTCTAAATAATTATTATTTACATCTATCCAAGGTATACCTTTTGTAAACCCGGAATTTTTTTCATTGTTCCATTGTACAGGAGTTCTTCCATTGTCCCGAGAACGCTCTGAAAGAATATTTAAAGCCTCATCTTTTGATTTTCCTTTTTCAAGTAGAATTTTATAATAATTAATACTTTCATAATCCCTGTACTCATCTATGGATTTAAAATATCCATTGGTCATACCAAATTCTTCACCTTGGTATATATAAGGAGTTCCTCTGAAAAAGTGGATTATATTTGCCAATAATTTAGCCGACTCTACTCTGTATTTATTGTCATTAGTAAATCGGGAAACAGCTCTTGGCTGATCATGGTTATTTAAAAACCAGGCACTCCACCCTCCATTATTTTGCATTTCAATTTGCCAAGTTGAGAATATTTCCTTTAATGCATTATAATTTACAGGGGCAAGTTCCCATTTTTCACCATCTTTATAGTCTACCTTTAAATGGTGAAAATTAAAGGCCATATTTAATTCCTTATTTTCCGGTTTTGTATATTCTATACAATTAGCAATTGAAGTAGAGGACATTTCACCAACGGTAATCATATTTTCAATACCTGCCCTGTATACAATTTCATGTAAATATTTATTTACCTTAGGTCCATCAGTATAAAATCTTCTACCATCTCCTTGAAAATCATCTTCAAAGACTTCCGGTTTAGATATTAAATTAATAACATCAAATCTAAAGCCTTTTACACCCTTATTTTTCCAAAACTTTAAAATATTTACTAGTTCTTCACGTAATTCTTCATTTGCCCAATTTAAATCCGCTTGACCTTTATGAAATAAATGAAGGTAGTATTTGTCTAAGGATTTAACATACTCCCATGTAGGGCCTCCAAACTTAGAAACCCAGTTAGTTGGTAGATTATTTTTTTTTGCAGTTTTAAAAAAATAATAATCCTGATATTTTTTATCGCCGGCTAATGCTTTTTGAAACCATTCATGGTGAATTGAACTATGATTAAAGACCATATCCAGCATTATTCCAATACCATAACTATCGGCTTTTTTTACAAGCCTATCAAAATCCTCCATAGTACCAAAAATAGGATCAACAGAACAATAATCGTCTACATCATATCCATTATCATATTGATGGGATTTAAAGAAGGGAGTAATCCATATCATATCTACACCTAGTTTGTTTAAATAGTCTAACTTTTGCTCTATTCCCTTCAAATCACCAATACCGTCACCGTTACTATCATAGAAAGATCTAGGATAGATTTGATAAACTGTCATATTTTTAAAATTCATAAAGAACTCCAATCATTCAATTTTATTTTTCTTTCCCCATAGGAAAGTTAAAATAAAAGGTACTACAACAGATACAATCATTGCTATTAAAAATTTAAGCATAAATTGAGTTTTAATAGATAAAATACCTGGTAAACCACCTACACCAATAGAGTTAGCCTGAACTCCTAAACCGACAGAAATCATAGCTGCAATTGCTGAACCAATCATACCGCAAACTAAAGGTGCTTTATACTTTAAGTTAACCCCAAATAAAGCAGGTTCAGTTACACCTAAATAAGCTGAAATAGTTGCAGGAATTGAAACTTGCTTTGCTTCTTCATTTTTTCTTTGAAGAACAATCATAGCAAGAACTGCAGAACCTTGAGCTATATTAGACAAGGCAATCATAGGCCAAAGAATAGTTCCTCCGAAATCTGCAACTAATTGGGTGTCTATAGCATTTGTCGTATGGTGTAGACCGGTTATTACTAAAGGAGCATAGAAGAATCCAAATACAGCTGCAAATAACCATCTGAAATTAGAAGTTAAACCATTATATACTATTTTAGATATCCAATTACCTATAACCCAACCAATAGGTCCTAAAATTACATGGGCAAAGATTACAGCTAAAAGTAGTGAAAATAAAGGAACAAATATCATTGAAATCACTTCAGGTATGATTTTCTTAAAAAGTCGCTCTAAATACACTAAGGTAAAACCTGCTAACATTGCCGGTATAACTTGAGCTTGGTAACCAATCATATCGACTTGGAAGAAACCAAAGTCCCAAAATGGAATATCAGCAGCAGCTGTTCCTGCTACAGAATAGGCATTTAAAAGTTGAGGGGAAACTAAAGTAAGACCTAGTACAATACCTAAAATTTGAGTTGTACCCATTTTTCTAGTAATAGACCAAGTAATTCCTACAGGTAAGAAATGGAAAATAGCTTCACCAATTAACCATAGAAAATTATTTACACCTGCCCAAAATTGTGAAACATCTACAATAGTATTATAGACAGGCGTTTTATCTTGTAAAAATTGAGGAACGCCATCAACAACCTTTTGGCCCAAAGATTCAAAACCAATTTCCCCTAAAATATTTCTAAAACCTAAAATTAACCCTCCAACAATAATTGCCGGAATAATAGGAGCGAATATTTCAGCTAAAGTTGAGGCAATTCTCTGTAGTATGTTTTGGTTTTTCTTTGCTTCTTCTTTTACAGCTTCCTTACTTACACCTTCAATACCGGATACAGCTACAAAGTCATTGTAAAAATTAGCAACATCATTACCAATTATTATTTGGAATTGTCCTGCTTGGGTAAAAGTGCCTTTTACTGAAGGTAAAGCTTCTATTTTTTCAATATCGGCTTTTTCCGGCTCATTTAAAACAAATCTCATTCTAGTGACGCAGTGTGTAACAGCGCCTATGTTTTCTTTACCACCAATAAACTCTAAAAGTTTTTGGCTATCTTCTAAATATTTTCCCATTTTTTACCTCCTAAGGTCTTGTACGTACATGTTTTGTTAAATCTAAGCCTATAGTATAAGATATATTTCAAGCATCCTATACGTATAAGTTTATACTTAAGTTATATCATGTCTGAATTAACTTGGCAACTGTTTTCTTTATTATCGTTGAGCAAAATCAATGAATTTAAATTTATCTGACCTATGTCTGGAGTAGGTGATTTGGAATAATATATCATTTTCTAGATGGGTAAAACTTTCGATATTTGCAATAAGGGTGTCTTCTTTTAGGTCTAAATACCTTTTATCTTCTTCAGTTGGCTTTTCAACAGTAATTGTTTTTTTAGCAAAACCTATTCTTAAACCTAGTTCATTTTCTAAATATTCATAAATTGAACCACTAGCAATTTCTTTATTTAAATTACCAATATATTTTTCTAGGAAAAAGTCCTTATCAAGTATTATTTTTTCATTATCAATTTTTCTAATACGGATAATCTCTAAAATCTTTTCTGATTTAGGAACCTTAAATAAGTTATAAATAGGGTGGGACTTAGTAACTGTCTCAAATTTAACTACTTCAGTAAAAGCATTTAGCTTTCTTTTTTTAACCAGCTCTTGAAAACTTGTAATTCTAGAAACAGGAAATTCATATTCCTTTCGATTTAAAACTGTGGATTTTTGACCTTGATTTTTTTGAATATATTTTCTTTCTGCAAGAAGAGTCATGGCTTTTCTAACAGTGTCCCTTGAACAATTCCATCTTTTCATTAATTCGTTTTCAGAAGGAACAGTATCACCAGGTAATATATTATTGTTATTATATTCCTTAATAAAGAAATCAATTATTTTTTTGTATTTTGGAGTCATAAAAATTTCCTTTCAAAAATAATAGTATTATGTAAATATATTATTACAATAATTTAATAAATACAAATTTATATAGGAGTTTTAATAGTAGTGAGGAATAATAGTTGTAAATAATAAACTCGACTTATTTAAATTTATAGAAAATAATGTAATATGAAATTAATAATATTTTGAATAACTGAATAAATTCCTACTGTCGACCTTGAATAATGTTAGGAAAACGGTAGATCGACAGCAGGAATAAAATGGTATAAATAGCCGTTTTTTCTAAATGGAGTTTTCCTAAGAGGAAAAAATAGGTTATAATAGAGACATCGACAGAATACAAGGCTATAAGCTTGTAAAATACAGGGGTAAAATATCTCCTGTTTTAATAGAACTACACTAGAATGTAAATTAAGTTTGATAGCAAGAAGGAAGCTTACAGGTATTGTTTTAATAGAACTACACTAGAATGTAAATTTTTTTACTTCTCTGGATAAATTTTTAGAATAATATTCGTTTTAATAGAACTACACTAGAATGTAAATACAATAAAATCTCTAGACATTGTATCTCCTTTCATGTTTTAATAGAACTACACTAGAATGTAAATGAAGAAAGGGATAATTCAGGTTATTCTAAAAAGAAGTTTTAATAGAACTACACTAGAATGTAAATCTTAAATCCCCCATTATTCCAGCTTTAGCAACACCTGTTTTAATAGAACTACACTAGAATGTAAATCAGGCTATCAAGATTGGCAAAATGTTCAAGATACATGTTTTAATAGAACTACACTAGAATGTAAATATGATTATAGGGCAAAACTGGATTGGTTTTATAATGTTTTAATAGAACTACACTAGAATGTAAATTTTTTTGTTACTACTTAAATAATCGTCTATTTCGATTAGTTTTAATAGAACTACACTAGAATGTAAATAAAACGAACAGCAGAGAAGGGATAATCATCTTTAGCGTTTTAATAGAACTACACTAGAATGTAAATTATTACTACGCGGGGGTGGAAAACAAATGTTGAAAAGTTTTAATAGAACTACACTAGAATGTAAATTCAAGAAGTATTAAAGTTGAATTTATGCTTAAAGCGTTTTAATAGAACTACACTAGAATGTAAATAAGTACATTCCCATTTAATATTCCAGCTGTTATAAAAGTTTTAATAGAACTACACTAGAATGTAAATTAATGAAGTTTTCCATATTTTCATCATTTCTGTCAGGTTTTAATAGAACTACACTAGAATGTAAATTTTCTTTTAATTTTAATGTCAATTGCTAGATATAACCTTGAGTTTTAATAGAACTACACTAGAATGTAAATGGATTATTTGGAGTAGGAACTGCAGCTAGTGGTTCGTTTTAATAGAACTACACTAGAATGTAAATGGTGATAACCGAACAATTAACAACAGCTATTGAAGGTTTTAATAGAACTACACTAGAATGTAAATTACTATCAGTTAATGCATCTAAAATATCATTTTCATTGTTTTAATAGAACTACACTAGAATGTAAATTTTAAAAATAAAATAGATTTAGATATTGTTTTCTAGTTTTAATAGAACTACACTAGAATGTAAATAAAACGAACAGCAGAGAAGGGATAATCATCTTTAGCGTTTTAATA
>DUUN01000351.1 GCA_012841535.1 Gallicola sp.
TGACGCATATCATCCTGCTTCTTCTCGTCGCGGCTGAATATACGTATCTCTTTAATATCTGTATCTAAAAAACGCTTAAGTACAGCGTTACCAAACGAACCAGTACCTCCGGTGATTAGGAGGGTTTTATTTGTAAAAAGTGACATATATTATATTGAATATTTATTTTCTTCGTTTAAGTAATGACTCATACAAATCAATATACTCTTTGTACCTATCTTCTTTTTTGTAAAACTTATGTGCCCGACTTTCACAAGCATCAGAATAATATTGTTTACCGTTTTCCTTTATTTTATTTATTGATTCAACTATTCCGTTTATATCACCTGGTTCAACTATTAAACCAGTAGATTTATCAATCAATTCCGGACTTGCAGTAGCATTATATACAATTCCTGGAGTTCCACATGCAAAACCTTCTATAGTTGTTAGACCAAATGTTTCTTCGTATGAAAGATTTAACACTATATCGGCTGATGAATAAATATCTGCCAATTCCTCAACATTTTCAGTTCTTTCAATACCTAATATGTTTTCAGGGAGTTGTTCTATTTGTTTCTTTGTCAATCCAACTAAAACAATCTGACAATCCGAATCCAAAAGCTTACTCAACTCAATAAAATCTTTCAACCCTTTTCTTTCTTCCCATACACTAGCAACACCTAGTAAAATAAACTTGTCTTTTAAACCATATTTATTACGAAAGTCAGAACTTAAAGATGGTTTAAAAACCTCTGTATTAATACCATTATTAATAACCTTAATAGGATAGTTCTGTAAAAATGATTCTTTTAGAATACCTGACAACCACTGCGATACAGGAACCAATGTAAGATTAGATAATGAATTAAACAGTTCTTTTTTTAAGTTATAATTCTTTTTAGATCTATCGATAAAGTAACTTGCAGGATAACCTCTCTTTTGTGGACATTCGTAGCACTGAGTTTTCCATTTCTCACAACCAATGAATGTGAAGTACGAGCAATGACCCGTTATAGGCCAGCAATCGTGAAAAGTCCAAACCACAGGCACATTCACTTTTTTAAGGTAATGAAACAACACTTCCATGTTGATATAATATCCATGAATATTATGAAGATGAACAATATCGGGCTTTATATCCTCAACCTTACGTATGAAAGCTGTTGTGGCATCTTTTGAACCTAATCCATGCCTATCAAATAATCTGGTTTGCAGTCCGTGTAACTTAATATCCTTATCAGTTCCTATTTTGATTAACTTAGAAGAGCTTGGTCTTTCATTCCTTCCATATGCAATGTAACTCTCCCAGCCAGCTGCAATAGCTGTTTGACCTATTTCTTCAGCTATGCGACCAGTAGAGCCTGAATTTACGACAGAGTTAATTTGGAGTAATATTTTCATATTTCAAACAAATTATTGTGTATTCATATCTTAATAAAATCTATAAATTCAGAGATGATAGTTCTTTTATTAAGTCTTTCACGAATTTCAGTAGCTTTTATTCCAATTGACTCCCTTAATAAAGGTTGCTCGATCAATAACCGAAGTTTATTAGTAAATTCTGTATAATCTTTTAGGGGTACTAAAAAACCGTTTTCTCCATTTTTTATAATATCACGTGGTCCGGAATCACAATCGAAACTAACGCATGGTAGACCAGCGGCCATTGCTTCAATAAGTGCATTAGGAAATCCTTCAGATAAAGATGTAAATGCAAAAACAGACGACCGTGCCAGCCATTCATCAACGTTAGTAACTGCACCGAGTAAATGGACTCTGTCATCGATATTTAATTCCATTGCTTTTCTTTTTAAAATTCCTTTCATAGGTCCTTCTCCAAGAATTACAAGTTTCCAATCTAACATATTTAATTCGTGAAAAGATTCGAGTAAAAGAGTATGTCCTTTTTCTGGAACTAACCTACCAACACTGACTATTATTTTATCACGCTTTATGTCTGGAAATAATTGTACATCTCTTAAGGGGTTAGGAATCACCTTTATGTTTTTATTTCCAGTGAATTTACTAAGCATTTCTTTTGCCATTGTAGTTTGTGCTACTATACCTGTTGCATACCTATATGTACATTTTTTTAAAAAGGAGATTAGAAAAGTTTGTTTTCTTTTAGGATTATCCCGGTCCGAAATGAATATATTTAGATTCAGAAACCTGCTTGCAACTATAGTCAAAATATTATACTGATGCATAAAACATAATGTCGTATCAGGTCTATTTTCTTTAAACATTTTTCGAAGTTTTCTTAATATTTTAATTTCATCAATTATTTTTCGTATTCCTCCTTTATTTTTAAAATCTAACCTGTGTACTTTTACAGTGGGCTCAACATTATAAAAATCATTTGCCTTTACCAATAGAATAAGGAATACTTCGTGGTTCAGCTTTGCTAATTCATTTGCCAATTCAGACATAACCCTTTCTGCACCACCCTGTTTCAATGTTGGGATTATTAAAAATATTTTCATCATTGCTCAAATAAAAGTTTTGGCTTTAACAATCTTAATTTACGGAGTAGGTAGTATATTACATATGTCCAAATAATAAATTTTAATGGCATAAACAAACCATTCCTTGGGAATGACACAGAAAAATTAAGTAAACTAAAGTAAATAAGTACTGAAAAAAATGAGCGGTTACTAATTGTTTTATATCGAAATAACTCTACAAAATACCCAAAAAGTATAAAGAGTAAAACAACACCGAATAGACCAAAAGAAATATATACATCTGCCACAAGATTAGTACCCAATCCATAGAGTGGATCCTTTCCAAAAACTAGCTCCGTAAAAAATGAAGCTGAGCCTTTTGGGGTAACTCCCGTGATAGTCGAAAAAAATGTTTGCCCAAAGGGTATTACAGCAAGAAAAGAGATATACATTGTTTCACCCCAATTATGTCCATAGTTATCTACATACTCAATACCAACATATAAATTTCTAGTATTTACAACAAATGATTCTGTAGCGTTATAAACTGATTCAATTATAGATTCAGACTCACTCTTCTCTAAACCTCTTCTTATAATATTCCCCTCAGCAGATAAATAATCAGTTGTTCTTCCTAAACCAATAA
>DUUN01000494.1 GCA_012841535.1 Gallicola sp.
ACGAAATTCGGCGGCGGCGGAAAGCGAGGGCGGGCAAAAATTCCTTCCCCCCAACCCCTTTCCTTTTTGCCGCCCGAGCGTTTCGGTTTTGCGCGCGAAGCGCGCAATCATTCAGGGTTTTGCTCAAAAAATGTTCGAACTTCGTCCAAAAAACACCGCCAAGACAATTTAGTATCGGATAGACCCAAGAGCCTAGCTTATGCTAGGTTTTTTGATATTATTTAGTAATTTTAACTTTAGCCTGAATAATTTAAAAAAAGAGGTATAATTATATATATGAAGAAAGTAGGAAGAAATGATCCATGTCCATGTGGAAGTGGAAATAAATATAAAAAGTGCTGTATAGACAAAGAAAGACAAAACCCCGTGGTTAATAGAAAAGTAATATGTCCTATCCATGACACGCACTCAAGATTAAATCAAGCATTTTCTCTTTTTGATGATGTTTTAAGAAATTATCAGAATGAATTAAAGTTCACATCAACTTTAAATAATCTTATTCAAAATCTTCGCAATATCACGTTTATATTACAAAAAGAATTAGCGCACGAAGATGGGTTCAAGGAATGGTATGCGAATGAACAAGATATCATGAAAGAAAATAAAGAATTAAGATGGTTAATTAATACGCGTAATCATATTGTTAAAATTGGAGATTTGCAGAAAAGAAGTTATGCTAAAATAAGCTTGAAAGATCATTATAATCACGAAGTAGCTAATCTTGAAATTAATCCAACCTTTTCAAATAAAAAAATAATAGATATTTTTAGAAATAAGATAAAGCTAAAAATTCAGAAAAATTTACGCTCTTTAACAATAATAGAAATAGAACGTATTTGGATTACAGATGATTATCCAAATATAGAAATAATAGATATTTTAATTTATTGTTTTGGAATTTTGACCGATCTTGTATATAGGGCTCATGAAAAATTTAGTAAAATAAGTGCTTTGATGTGTGAAAAGAATATATTTGTAAACTCTAAAGAAGATTTTATGTCCGTAATACATAATAAAATAAAAAAAGGACGTATTATAAGAATGAATTATGAAACAGGGGCAATATATACAGAAACATGTGAAGCTTTTAATCTAGATGAGCGTTCTGTGGAAAAAATAAGTCAACATTATGGTGGGGATAAATTTATTTCTTCAATAAAAAATAAAATTAATCAATCTGATTTTAATTTACCATTTAATAACGTTCCTTTTCACATAGAAATGGCCAAAAATTTGTTTAAGCATGATGGTTTTTTAGCGCCGATTGCTTTTTTGTATTTACCAAAAGAACCACCAATTCATTTAGCCTTAGGATGTACCACCCCAGAGACTAGATATATAATGTCAGAATATTTGGCTGAGAAAGTTGAGGAAATTAATTGTAAGGCAATTATTATTGTTTCGGAGGCATGGGGTGGCAATATGCCCAAAAAGGGGGAAGAATATATACCTCCACATATTCAAAAGAAAAAAGAGTTTATTTGGGTTATTGCTGCTAATCCAAAAGAAACAAGGAGTTATCAAATAGAAATATTTCGTGACGCAAGTGGCATGGTAACTCTTGGTGAAGAAAAAGAGTTAGAAAATGCGTCATTTCCCATGCTCGATAGAATTTATAAAATCTGGAAAATAAAAAAATAATTATTTTATTGATTTATATTTAACTTTTTATCTCTTAATACAATTTTACTCCTTAAATTAACTAGTAGCTCACGTTTCTCAATAGAACTTCCTTCTTTAAGTACGTATTTAGCATAAACCCGCATATCAACTGCGGGTTTTGTTTTTCTTTTAGGGTTTTTATCTTGTAGAATCATGTTTTGAAACTTATTGAATCTATTTACTTCAGCTTCTAATTTAACTCTCATTCCAAGCTCATTAATATCTACTTTATCCATTATTTTCAAAAGTTCCAATATCAATTCTTCTTCTCTAATATATTTGTTTTTACAGAACCTATCTCTTGCTCTTGAGCAACCATAATAAACGTAATGAGCAGTTGTTCCATCCTTTAGTTTTTTATACTTATCTTCTGCTGATATTCCTGATCCACAACATCCGCAAGTTATTAATTTAGTAAAAGCAAATTCTTTGCTCTCTCTTTGAATATTATCTCTTTTAAGTTGAGCTTTAGCTTTCTCAAATAAGTCTTGGGAGATAAGTGGTTTATGTTTACCTTGATACCAATTACCACTACCTTTTGGTCGTTCAAAGATTCCATAATAGAAAGGATTATCTAATATTCTATATATTCCACTTAGTGTTAATGGCTTATTACCTCTAGTATAGAAATTAAGTTCATGTTTTAGCCAGTGATAAAGTTTCCGGCCACTATATTTTTCATAAGCTACTTTTTCAAACATTTTCTTAATAGCAGGGGCTCTTAATGGATCGATAATAACTTGGCATTTTCTATCCATTCTATTTTGGTTTAGATATCCCAGTGGAGCAGGACCAACCCATAAACCCATTTCACATCTAGTCCTTAATCCTCTTTTAACATTAATACTTCTATTGTCATTTTCTAACTTTGCTTGTGACCCTAAAATCATTAGGAGAAATTTCTCATTAGGATTGTTAGAAAACTTTTGACCATATGTTCTTATCTCTTTTAATATTCCTTGATCTATTAAATCTACTACTTTTCCTAGGTCTCCTGCATTTCTAGATATTCTATCTGGCGCCCAAGTTAATATTCCATTAAACTTATTTTGTCTAATATCTTCAATTAATTCATTAAATATTGGCCTTTGACCTGTATCTTTGGCGCTGTGAGACTCTCGCTTTATCTCTACAACATTTATATTTTCCTTAGCAGCTAAATCTAGCATCTCTTTAATTTGGCTATCTATTGATAACACCTGTCTTTCCTCTGATTCCGTTGATTTTCTTGCGTAAAGGCAATATTTTAGCGGAATTTCGCTAACGCTTGAATTTGCCCCATTGGGGCTTGAAATTAGCCCAGTTTGGCTCCTAGTTGTCATTAATTGCTTATAATCTTGCATCATATAGTCTTGTTAATTGCTATCTACTAGATTAATGACGTATAAGGGGATATAAGTCTAGCGCCATTAAGTTGATAAGATGTAGATAAATAGGCTATTTATTTCTCTAAGATTCAATAAAATTTATGAATAAGTTCAGATACATTTTGGAAAATAAAAAGCCCAAAATGTATGCAGATAAAGTTTAAGTACTATAATTGTCCCGGATTTGGTACATTATATAATGATGCAATTAAGCAAAAATATATGA
>DUUN01000873.1 GCA_012841535.1 Gallicola sp.
AGTATCCGTTTTTGTTATTTCCTTAGATAAAATTGGAAAATATTTATGTGATTCAGGATAATAGTACTTATCCTCCTGTTTATTATAATCTATTATATCATGAATTGTTTTAGTTAATGGTATTTTTTTAGGGAACTTAAAGTTGTTATAGCTTTTAACTTGTTTGGGATCAAATGCAACTATAAAAATACGCTCTCGGTTCTGAGGTATATTAGCATGTGTCATAGAGTTAAGGACTTTATGAAACACTTTATATCCTAATTTCTTTTCTAGTATTTCAAGTATCACTTTGAATGTCCTCCCTTTATCATGCGTAACAAGGTTTTTTACATTTTCAAGAAAGACTATTTTTGGTCTGTGAGTTTCAATAATCTGCTCAATATCAAAAAACAAAGTACCTCTTGTGTCCGAAAACCCTTTTTGATAACCCGCAATAGAAAAAGCCTGACATGGGAAACCAGCACAAAGAATATCTATTTTTTTTGGAGGGATATGACTTTTCACAAATTCCAGAGTTATGTCTCCAAACGGGACATCACCAAAATTAGAAAAGTAAGTTTTTTTAGCATATTCGTCCCATTCACTAGACCATATACATTTACCTCCTAAATTCTGCAATGCTATTCTAAAGCCACCTATTCCCGCAAATAGGTCGACAAATTCAAATTTGTGATTTTTTGGTGTCGGGAATGGGACATCTTCTACTTCGAAAATAAATTTTTGTAGTGCACTTTCAGCAACAATTGAAGGGAATATGTCAATTTTGTATTCTATATATTTGCTAACAATATTTAACGCGTCTTTTTCAAAAAAATTATATATCCCGTTATTCCTGTTATGTAAATAATGTGTTACAATTGCTGACCCCTCTTTTAGTGGGGCAGTAAGTTTATTTTGGAACTTCTTGTCATCAAGTTCTTTAATGCTTATACTCTCTTTTCTTAACATTGTCCGAAGTGAAATTTACATGCAAGATACAAAAAAACTGAGACAACTCGAAAATGTATATATGATAATGAAAGTGTTAAAAAACTAATATATACTACTTAATATTAGCTATGTATATTAGATTTGCTTTTTATTTGTCTTATAAGGTTTATTAAGGTTAAGCCTTTTCTTGTGTTTTTTAGCTCGCATTCATATATCTCAATTACTTTCCATCCATCTGAAGATAGTTTGCTTTTGTTGATGTTATCTCTTATTTTGTTATTTTCAATTTTATTTTTCCACCATTCAGTTCTTGTCTTTGGAATTACAAAATACCTGCAGCCTTCATGACCGTGCCAAAAGCACCCATGAACAAATATTACAGTTTTATATTTATGCAATACGATGTCAGGTTTTCCATTGAGCTTCTTATCATAAAGTCGGTATCTGAATCCTTCTTTAAATAAAAATTTTCTTACAATTAATTCAGGTTTAGTATTTGTTGACCTGATTTGACTCATATTAAAACTGCGGGTCTTTTTATCATGGACATCTGTCATAACAAATAATTTCATTAATTCATTTAATCTCATTTTAAAAATAGCAGATTATGTTATTTTATTAACCTAATTCATCCCCTTGAGGTAATGGTTCATCCTTTATAAATGCCTCGAATGACCCAACGGGTGCAAAATCCATATAAATTAATGGATTAGATGTGTCTTCTTTTTTTTCATAAACGTACAGAGTCAATTCCTTTTTTTTGCAAATATTCCATTGTAACTAATTCTCTTTCATTTAAACCTAGAACATCCATTAAAAGCCATTTCCCCAGATCAGACTGGCTATATTTCTCTCCATTTACCTTTCTTTCTGTTTTACTGCCAGACTCCAATCCTTTTAAGTTATCCTGAGTAAGTAATCCAGGTAGTTGACTACCATTTGGTAGTTGTAATCTAAACCAAACTTGTGGTAAATCTCTTTTAGGACCAGAATGATATAAAAATTCATTTATATCTTCAACAAAAAAATCAGGATATTTACGATGAAACACTTTTGGTATAGGTATATATATCTCATTTAATGGTCTTGGTTTATTGCTTCCTTTAGTTTTAGAAGTGGCATTCCACTGATTTAAACCTGATTTTTCTTCAATATTTTTAGATTTATAAGAATATAAAGGGAGATAAACCTCATAAATGTCTTGAGCATCACCTTCTTCCATTTTAATTATATAATCAGCATATAATCTTAGTAAAAGCTCAAAAGGGTCTTCAATAATTTTTACTTCTCTTTTAGCAAGTGTTTCGCTGTGCTCAGAACTGAATTTCTGCCATATCTGATAATCTCCAAATGTAAATTTAAAGTCATTAAAATTATCAGACCATAATAAAGATTTATTTTCAAGTTTTATTTTTTTTATCCTGTCAATATTTATTAATTGGTATGGACATTCATTAATTATCAGGCATCCTTTATCACGTGTAACATAATGATAAATATTTTTATCCTCTGATAACCCTAATCGAGCATAATCTAATAATAATCTTTCATTTCTTATTTCGGATATCTTTTTAACTAATTCTTAATTGCCCAATTTTTTATAAGTTTCTATATCATCTCTATAACTTTTAATTTGCATGACTTTTTGAAACGATGGTGTATTCTTCATCCAAGTTTTTATGCCAATCCCAATTCTTTCATCGCCAAAGACTGATAATACATCATGCGGGGTATTACCAATATCAACCTTCTCGCATTTGAAAGTTCTGGCATATATAGTTTCCTGAAATTTTGAATCAATATAAGGTATTGAGCTTTTTCTCTTTTGAAGAAAAAGATTTGAGAAAGCTCCATAGGTTTGAAGATATTTAATATAACTTTCTCTCTGTTCTTTTGTGTATCTGTTCCAAATGCTCATAAATTACTTTTACTTATTTGCAACCATTGAAAAGCATTGATCAAGGTCAATAGCATAATTTTTTAATAATCATTATATTTAATAATCATCATATATTTGTTCTGTTATATGAAAATTTTCATATAGTAAGAATTTAGTGTATGGTTTCATTAAACTTGAAACAAACTCATCAATTTCTATATTTTTAAGTCTTTCATCATTTCTGCTAATCTTTTGCAGGATACTGTATAAAAATAAAGAATTAAGATAAACTGAAAAAAAATATTTATCTGATATAGATTTTAAAGACTCTTCAGTTTTAATTCTGTTTTTGGAAACAAACTGCTTTAGCACATGTGCATCCATATTTACAACTATACCATCAACTAAAAGCTCATTTGTATTTTTATCTGAATCAGTTGTTATTTTCACAATATCATACCCATCCCAATTTAGCTCAGACCAAGCTACTCCATTATCACCATTTGGTTTTTCGAAGGCTTTTCTAGGAGTAGGCAGAGTAGGATAGGTTTCATTTTTTTGTATTTCCTTATCTTGGGATTTACTAATATTATCGTCAACTTTTACAGTGAAAATACAAGAGTAATCTTTTCCTGGACTTGTAAGTGTTGCTTTTATATCAATCTCATCTCCCACAGTTGCCTTATCAGTCGGTTTTATGATTAATTTAATTGATCCATTTGACGGACCTTCTCTTTCTACTGTAATAACATCAACAGTTACATCAGGATCTGGATTTGTAGAGTTTACTGGGTTATTGGTAAGATTTCGTTTCTGTAATACTTCTATTGTAAATTGTCCCTTTTCATACGGTCTGAATAAATAATCATCTTCAACATCGGTTTCAATTTGAACTACACCACTGTTGTTTATTGGAATAGTTTTGTACATCTTGCCATTTTTACTATGTTTAAAATTGAAAATAGAAGGGAATCTGTTTAATCTTTTTTGAGTTTCCAAATTATTACGATTCATTTTATTAATTTTATTACCTTCTTTTTTAAGAAAATCTAAATTACCATCCTTTCGAAGTAAATTAATTACATCTTTATCAATTGGTAATTTAGAAATTAGATCATTTATAGTTTCTTTATCTGATTCTGAATTTTGGAATATGGAATTTTTCCTTTCATTATTGATCCTTCTCAGATCATCACTTTTTTTTAGCCTTTCAATTATGATTTCTCTTAAATTCTCTGTGTGTTTTCCTTGCTTTAATTGAGTTCTATTTGACATAAAAAGATCTTGTCGAACGCTAGTTGGTATTTTAGTGCAATTGACATGTATAAGCAAAGATTTTTTTAAAAGAGAAAATCCTAACTCATTTGAAATAAATGATTGTCCCTCATATCCTTGTACCTGACCATTTAATGTGTAAATAATTGACTTGTTTTTAATATACTCTGCATGATCTACATTTTTTTTAAATAATATAACTTCTATATCAACTTCTCCAACAACTGAATTATTTGGTATGTTAAAAGGGATTATTTTTTCAATATTATTTTTATCATCAATAGAGATTCTAGTTCTATTCCCTAATAACAGTTTATCAGGCGTATTACCCTTAAAATCTCTTTTTTCAAATAATATAATCGGTAGTGGTAAGTTGAACATATATTGGTTTAAATCTCTCCACAGATCTAAAGTTATATTTGAGCGGGATCTTTTAGGTAATTGATAGGAGTATAGTTTAATTATACTACCAGAAGTGAAAAGTTTATTTTTTAATCCTATGTCAATGGACTGTATTCTAAATGACGGTATTTTATAATCTGGACAAAAATATTCATACCAAGTAGCTTTTTCTCTTAATTCTTCATCTCTTGTTAACGGGTGTCTTCTTACCAAAGTGAAACCTAATTCATTATTGCCATTTAATTCTGGATTTCTCTTAGAAGCTATTAATTGATATTTATTTTCACCACAGAATACGACTGCTCCTGTTGATCCCATATTATATTTGCCTTGAACAAAATGTATATTTGTTTTATTGTTCTTATGTAATGAAAGAAATGTATTTTCAAAGTCTTGAGGATTCTGTCCTTCACCATTATCATATATGACTAAAGAAGGTTCTGCTTTATCTCCTAAAGCAAGTATTTGGATATTTTCTGCAATTGATCTTCTTGATTTTGAGTCTAATTCACCAATTTCACCATCTTTAACATTATAAAATAACTCAACAGCTTTTTTCATAGTGATTGGTGCATTATCAGAACTTGGATCTATACCTCTCAACTTACATTCTTTAATTAGAATAGCATCAATTGAATTTGTTATTTTTTCAACTAAAGCTGGGACAGGGTGATTTTGTTGACTTTCAAATGTGCCAAAATTACCAATATTGTTTCCATAAGGTTTCCAATTAGTTAGGTTATTTAATAGAGAGTTTCCTGAAATAATTCTATTTATTTCATCCTCATGATTACAATTATACAAACTCCAAAATAGTGCTTCCATACTGATAGACATTTAAAATTATTCATTGTTCTATAATCAAATTTGTATTTTTTAATGATTTTATAATTTTATATTGAACAAACTTGAGTTTTCATTAGTAATCTAGGTCTTTTTACAAATATAGTTAATTTAATTTTCTTTTACTCAAACACCATCAACTCCCTATCCAGCTTCACACTTTTTGGTTTCCCTCTCATTCCTGTTATATAGTTGGATAGTTGTACTCCATAACTCTATTGAAATGTAGTGAAATTTGTGTCAAATTATGACGACATTATATCTTCCATTAAGTTGATTAAGAAAATGGATAAAAGAGAACCTGGTTGCCTGCAGATGAGCTTAGCAGTTTAAACTGAAGGTATTGATTCCAGCATTTCAAAATCTATATTGGGTGCTCCATTTGCAGTGGGTTTTCTCTTAAACATTGTGCCATAGTTGGTGTGTTCATCAAAGAAGCCGAAGCTGCGGAGCAGGAA
>DUUN01000521.1 GCA_012841535.1 Gallicola sp.
ATCCTATTGAAATAGCTGAGTATTATACAAAGTCGGATGTTTACATTCTACCAACATACCATGAAGGTTTTCCAAGAACACTTTACGAAGCTATGATTTTTGGAACTCCAATCATTACAACTTTTGTAGGTGGAATTCCAGGTATAATGAAAGATGGTTATAACTGCAAGCGAATAGAACCTAAATCGGTAGTTAGTATTGTTGCTGGTTTGGAGTTTGCTATTTGCAACTATAATAAAATGATTGAATATGCAAAAAATGGAACTGATACTGTTTATAACATTCTAGATCCTGAACGACCGTCTCATGCAGGACATTTAAATCAAATTTTAGAAAACAGTTAAAAAACGCATGCAGAATATGAATATAAATTTAATTGCACTTTAATTTACATGAAAATCTTAATAACAGCCGGTTTATTTTATCCCTCTAAATTAGGAGGTCCTGCTAATACTCTCTATTGGTTAGCGAAGTCATTAGTCTCTAATAATATTATAGTGTCTGTTGTGTCCTCCAACAAACACATAGAAGACGGATTAGTTGAATTTAATGAATGGACTGAAATTGATAACATAAGAGTTAGATACTGTACAGTTAATTCAAAGCTTTCTTTAAGGGTAATATTTCATTCAATCAAAGAGTTATTTAATAATGATGTAATTTTACTAAGTTCAATTTTTTATATACCTTCATTTTTTATTGCTTTATTTGCTACTCTAACTTCAAAAAAAATCATATGGTCACCACGTGGTGAGTTGTTTAATTCAGCAATTAATGGCTCAAAGTCTAAGTTATTATATATTAAGTTGTTGAAGTTGTTATTCTCAAAGAGGGTAATTTTTCATGCAACCTCAACTGTAGAAAAAAATGAAATTGAAAAACATTTTGGGAGTTCTATAAGAACAATTGTTATACCTAACTATATGGAACTACATGAAAAGATGGATAGATTAGAAAATGTAGGTAAATATTTTCTCTATGTTGGAAGGATTGCTCCAATTAAGGCTTTAGATAATCTATTATTAGGTTTAGCAAAATCTGATGCTTTTATGAAATCTGATTATAAGTTATTAATTGCGGGTTGTATAGAAAAGCAGTTTGAAGGTTATTACAATAAACTTAATCAGATTTTATCGGAGAATTTGTCTCTTAAAAACAAGGTGGTATTTCTTGGAAATGTAGAGGGAGATCAAAAATTTCAATTATATGCCGATGCGTTTTATTCTATACTTGTTTCACATTCTGAGAATTTTGGTAATGTGGTGATTGAAGCATTGTCTCAGGGCACCCCAGTTATCGCTTCTCATGGTACACCCTGGCAGGATTTAGATAAAAAGAAAGCTGGTTTATGGATAGATAATAATGTTGATGAGATAGCTGAAAATATCGATAAAGTCTTAGCTATGGATGTTGAAGAATATCAACAAGTAAGAGATAATGCATATAAACTGGCGTTGAATTTTGATGTTTACAGTAATATTGATAAATGGATAAAAGAATTGAAATAATATAATATGTCACATTTTACAAATAAAACCCTCCTAATCACCGGAGGTACCGGTTCGTTCGGTAACGCTGTGCTAAAGCGTTTTTTAGATACAGATATTAAGGAGATACGTATATTCAGCCGCGACGAGAAGAAGCAGGATGATATGCGTCATCGTATTCAGAATGCTAAGGTGAAGTTTTACATTGGTGATGTGCGCGATAAGCGTTCGGTGGATACTGCTATGCTTGGTGTGGATTATGTGTTTCATGCTGCAGCTCTTA
>DUUN01000245.1 GCA_012841535.1 Gallicola sp.
ATTATCTAATTGAAGTAAAAAAGGGTGTTCACACATTAGGCGAAGCTAGAAGTATTGCAAAATCATTATGTGATGAAACATATGAGTTAAAAACAAACTATATGAAATCCAACCCCTTGAGGGTAAATAAGGAATGTGAAGATATTTTAAACAAAACATTGGTTGAAATAATGAAACTTAATTTTCGCAACGAATTGGGTGAGAATATATGACTAAATTTATAATGATGGTGGGTTTGCCTGGAAGTGGTAAATCTTTACGGGCAAAAAATTTAGCGGTAAAAGAAAACGCAATAATACACTCTTCAGATAATTTGCGACAAGAGTTGTTTGGTGATAAAAACACACAAGATAATAACGAAGAATTGTTTAAAGAATTACATAGGAGAATTAAACACGATTTGAAGGGCGAACAAAATGTGATTTATGACGCTACCAACATAAGTTACAAGAGGCGTAAGGTATTTTTGGAAGAATTAAAGAAGATAAACTGTGAGAAAATATGTTACCTAGTAGCAACTCCTTATGAAAAATGTTTAGACCAAAATAAAAACAGAGAAAGGAAAATCCCCGAACATGTAATAAAAAAAATGTATCTCACCTTTTGTATTCCTCAATATTATGAAGGATGGGATGAAATTAAAATAATTTGGAACGATGAGGGTTATATTTTTGATACTCACGAATTATTTTATGGTGAAAACGGACTAACTTATATAGAACAAGATAATCCTAATCACACATTAACCATAGGAAATCATTGTTTAAAGTGCTATGAATTATGTACAGAGCAAATAGATGATATTGATGTTAGCATAGCTGCATTATATCATGATATAGGGAAAAGATTTACTAAACAATTTAAAAATAGTAAGGGTGAAGACACAGATATTGCACACTATTATCAACATCATCTTGTATCAGCTTATGACAGTATGTTTTACTTGAGGTGGTTAGACGATTACACTATGTTGAACGTAGTAAAATATATACAATGGCATATGCAACCATTTTTTATCAAGACAGACAAGGCAAAGAATAAACTTATTAATTTGATTGGGCAAACTGCATATGAAAAATTATTAATATTGCACGAAGCAGATAAATTAGCAAAATAATATTATCAAATGCACATTTTGAATTAAAGGAGGTAAAAAATTGGATTTACCATTACTAATAGCAAAAGATAAAAATGCAAAGTTTTTAAAAGATGATTATAAACTTGGATGGATAATGGAAGATGATAAACAAATTTATTGGAGTGTATGGGGTAGTTCAAAGGATTATGAAACCGCTATGAGTGCAGCTAGAGATGTTTTAAATCAAAAAGGACATAGGAAAGTATTTGTTTCTAATAACCCTGTACCAAGAAATTGTATTATTGATAAAGAAGAATGTGATTTTCGTGAAATTAAGTTGATATAAAGGTGATTTATATGATAGAAATTTGTAATTTAAGAAAACAAAAACCAACTGAACCGTATGATGTAAAAGTTGATAGAACATCCGTATTAGGCAATCCATTTCATATGAATAGCGAATCTGAGCGTGATAAAGTATGCGATGAATACGAAGAATATTTTTATAGAAGATTAAAAGATTGTGCAACAATGCAAAGGTTAATCAATTATTATAAGGAAAAAGGTAAGTTAAGATTATTCTGTTGGTGTAGTCCTAAGAGATGTCATG
>DUUN01000169.1 GCA_012841535.1 Gallicola sp.
ATGTTGTTTATAAGGAGGTTGAAAGTGAGAATAAAAAAATATTTTTTATCATTTTCTATTGTATTTTTAAATTTAATTTTCATAGCTAGTAGCAGCGTTTCAAATGCTAGTAGTCTAACAGATATTGTATATACAAAAATAGATGATGATGTTTATGGTAGATACACCGAAAGTACTACAGTAGAACAAACAAATTATAGGGGTAGATTAAAGCTTAATTCCTCACAGCAAGAGTCTTTAATAAAAAGTGGGTATAGAAGCCAAGAAAGAAAAGGAAGGGTTTTTACAACAGAATTAGGTCAGGCCTTTATTAATAGATTTTATAAAGATGGAAACTTTGTTGACTGTGCATATTTTAAAATATATGGTAATACAGGTGGCCCTTTAATTAATTTCAATTACTTGAAAATAAAGGAAATGGAAGCAAATTTAGATTTCTATTATGATTTAATAGGAAATAGAACTGCTACTGGATTATACGATAGAATAGACAAGAATTCCTTTAAAAATGATGGTAAAACCCTAGAAAAAATTAATTATTTTGACATAATTACAGATGAAACTAGTGAAAGAGTTTATTTATTTAGAGTAAAAGACAGATATGGCAATATTAGTAAATATATCTTAAAAACCATAGGTAAACTAGAATTAAATAATGAAAAATCTCCTGGAAGTACAGTTACTATTACCTATAATACTAGGATTAAAGGTATTGATGTTCCTTCTCAAACTTTAGAATATGGAGATTTAGCTAGTCCACCAGAAGAACCAATTTATAAAAAAATAGAAATTACTTCTGGCCCATCATCAGGAGTTTATAACAAAAAATTTGGTGGTTGGTTTTATGATAATAGAAGTCATAGTATCCCTATGGATTTTTCACAACCAGTAAAACGAGACACTAATTTATTTATAAGTTGGTGTGATACTTTTAGGCTTAGAGGCAAGGACAGGTTTGAAACCTCAAGACTAGTAGCTAGTAAATTTCTACAAGCTGACTCTGCTGTAATAGTCAATGGATATTCCTTCCCAGATGCCCTAAGTGCATCACCACTTGCTACTGCTGCAGATTCACCATTAATATTAGTAGAAAAGGACAATATTAGTAAAGAGGATCTTTCCTTATTAGAAACTTTAGGAGTAAGAAAAGCATATATAATCGGTTCAGAAAACACAGTATCTAAAAATATTGAAGAAGATGTTCAAAATATTGGTATAATAACCCATAGAATTGCTGGTTCCGATAGAGTGGACACATCACTTAATATTGCAAAAGAAATCTATAAGATAACTGGAGATAGAAAAGCTGTAACCTTTGCCAATGGTTTTGATTTTCCAGATGCCCTATCCTCTACAAGTGTTGCAAATAGATTTAATACACCAATAATTCTAGGCAGCCCAGATATAATAGAAAAATCAGCAATAGAATTTGTTAATTCAAATAATATTTCAGACATTTATATTGTAGGTGGAAAAAATTCTATATCAGATGATTTAGAAAAAAATTTTAGCAATAAAAATATTACCAGAATTAGTGGTTCTAATAGATATAAAACATCATTGGAAGTTACAAAATTTATAAATTATAATACCCATTCAATTATACTAGCTAGTGGAGAAAACTATGCAGATGGAATAGTTGCTGGATCTTATGCAGGACTAACTCAACTTCCAATACTATTAATGCCTCAAGGCGATACTTTAGATCAAGAAACTAAAGAGTATTTACAAAGTATTGGCCTACATGAAGCAGTTACTATTGGCAGTGAAAAATGGATATCTGATAGTATACAGGAAAAAGTATCCTGTGTAACAATAGAATAAAATATTTAAATAGCCTATTTTAGGCTATTTTTTGTTTTCTTAATAAAAAATCTTAGACATTTTGTAGAATTATTGTTTCCTATTTGTAACAAAAAAGATTTATCTTAATGTTAGAATATAATAATAGATAGATATAGAGAAAAGAGGTCATTTATGAAATTATTAATATTTATCTTAATTGCTATAGTTCTTTTTATTATATATTTAAAATTTAAAAATAAGGAAAAAAACAAACAGTTACAAATAAATTTAGAGGCATATTCTAAATTTAAAACCTTAGAATTTGACACTTATGGTGAAATAAAAAATCTAGGAATGAAGTACGAAAAATATGAATTTGATTCAGAAACCTTAGACGAATTTATTGAAACAATGCATACCTACAGTAATTGGAAAAAACTTCCCTTAACTAAAAACTTAAAAGTACTACTTGAAGACTATATTCTATCCTCTTCTGCAAATGCAGAAGATAGTAGTAAATTTAAAGGATATATTAATATACCGCCTTACGTGAAAGGATACTATTATTTTATTGATAGAAATAAAAATAGAGAAAACATTGACAATACAATACTTCATAGACAACATTTAGGCTTTGAATTGTTTATCCTAAACACTGATGATAAAGAACTTAATCATATAGTTATGAATATATAAAACACCTTTTAAATGCTACTATAAAAGGTGTTTCATAACTTTATTTTTTCACAACAAGATTTAAAAAATCCTTAACATGCTTTGCTAAATTAACTTTTTTATTCCATACAGCATAAAGAGAACGGAATCTTTCAGGGTAATTAGTTAAAGGAATAGTTATAATATCACCCTTTTTCTCTAAGGATTCTACTGCAACTTTTGAAATAAATGAAGTTCCCAACCCTAAAGATACAAGTTTTTTTATAATTTCCTCATCATTAATTGAAATTACAATATTTAATTTGTCTACATTGATATTTTCCGTAGCTAAAAGCCTATCCATATTATTTTTTATACCTGAACCATATTCTCTAATAATTAAAGGTTCTTTTGCTAATTCAGAAATACTAGGATTTGATTCTTTTAATTTTCTATAATATTCTGTATTAGGACATATGTATACAAATTCATCTTCGTAAATTGGATAAAATTCACAATTTTCATTTTCCTTCTTCATACCTACAATTCCAAAATCTACCTGGTAATCTGAAACTTTCTTAATTGTAACTGCACTATTTGTTTCCTTAACATCTATTAGAATATTAGGATATTTTTTACAATATTCTTTTAGAATATTAGGTAAAATATAAGAACCTGAAATAGTAGATACACCAATAGAAATCTTCCTTTGTTTTCTTTCACTAAATCTGTCAATAACTCTATCTCTACGAGAAATTAACTCCTTAGCCTCATCGTACAATTTTTGTCCGGTGTCCGTTAATTTTAATTCCCTTGTTGAACGTATAAAAAGTGCAGTGTCCAACTCTTCCTCTAATTGTTTCAGCTGTAAACTAACTGTCGGCTGCGAAATATTCATTTCCACTGCAGTCAATGAAAAACTCTCATTTTCAACAAGCGAAACAAAAATTTCTAACTGTCGAAATTCCATAATATCTCCTTTTCTCTTTAAGTTTTATAATTTATATTATATCATTAAAACGTTTTATGTAATAGATATATTAAATTTTTTAACTAAAAAAATGGCTCAATTATCAGCTTGAGCCATTTCTATATATTAATCATCCTTTTTCTTAAATTGACTTATTCCTCCAAGAACTAAACCTAAACCTATAATTGATATTCCAATAGTTCCTGCCATTCCTGTTTTTGGTAAATCCTTACCATTTTTCTTCACTGTTGTTTCTTTTGTCGGAACTGAAGAATCTGTTGGTTTTGTTGGCTTAGTGGGTTCTGATGGAATCGTTGGTTCTGATGGTTTTGTAGGTTTGGTAGGCTCTGATGGCTCTGTTGGTTTAGTTGGTTTTGTTGGCTCTGTTGGTTTTGTTGGCTTAGTAGGTTCTGATGGTTTTTCATATTCATTTTCAAAAGTTGGCAATTTATCTAAATCCAATTCATTTCCATCTTCATCTATATAAACGACTTCAGATATTAAAGAATTTGTTAATCTATCAAAACAAACTCTTACAACAGCCTTATAAATTCTTCCATCATAAGTAATGTTTGCTTTCCCTGTATTTTTTTCCTCCAAGAAAAATTCAAATTCTCCTTCATGGTCTACAGGAATATCAAAGGAAAAACTACCATCCTTATTATTTGTTACAGTTCCTATAATGTTTCCATCCCTATCTTTAAGGACAAATTCAAATTCCCCTTCCTCTAAATCTTTTCCTGTCAGATTTTTATTTCCTCCAATTTCAGCCTCTCCAGTTGGTAAATCAAAACCATTTTCAAAAATTAACGGCTTATCTTTATCGTATATATTCTTTATGTTATTAAAATTTTTTTCCTCTATTCCTTCAATTCCCTCTTTTTCAAAATATGATTCAAGCCTATCCATCGGATTTATATATACCCGCATTTTACCATTTGCAATATCAGCTATTTCTCTCTTAGTGTATGTCTTTAACTCTTTAAATGGATCTAGCTCATTCGGCATAACAACTCTTACCTCTGAAAGTACTACTTCTCCGGTTTCTTCATCTTCTTCAAATTTTAAATAATAAATTCTTTCATCATATTTTACTCCCGGAAGTTCTTCCTTGCTAAGTTTTGGTTCATTGTTTACTTCTATTGTTGGAGATTCCGGATCATCAGGATCTTCTAGTACCTTTCTAGTCGGTTCAAAGGTATCTTCTCCTTTTTCATCTAAATAAATAAGTCTTCCTTCTACTCCATCAACAATTTCTCTTTCTTGATATCTATTTATTTCTGTAATTTTATAATAAGTAGTTCCCACTGCATTTGGATTAATGTTAATTTTCCATCCACCTGAACCATCTTTTTCTTCGTAAATTCCATGTATTCCACTTTCAATTACAAGTTCTTTCTCCTGCACAAGTCCTTCTGTAGTTTCCTCTGGTTCACCGAGTATAGTATTGGTTATTATTCCTTCAATCCAACCAACTATATTACCGGTAGCATTTAATATTCCTTCTTTTATTTCTACAAAAAAATCGCCATTTTTTATTTTTCTCCATACACCCTTATCTTCGTCTTTTACTATAGTATCTGTACATTTAAATTCTTCTGTAGTCTTCTCTTCACTGCTTAAAATTTCCTTATCCGGTTCTTCCTTACTTTCTTCAGAAGTATTTTCATCTAAAGAATCCTCTTTCTCGCTTAATTTATTATCGGTTGTTGTTTTTATTTCTTTATCTTCTGTTTTTTCAGGTGTTTTTTCTTTAGGTTTTTCAGTATTTTCAGGTGTTTCCTCTTCAAGAGTTTCTGTCGGTGTATCTCTTTCTTCCTTTATTTTCTCTTCTTTTCCTTCGTCACTACTATCTTCTAAATTCAATTCATCTTTTTCTTCTAATACTTTTGAATCTTCAGTAATATTTTCCGTATTTTCTGTCTCTTTTTCTAATATGCTACTATCTTTATCTGCATCTTCAAATATAGCTTCTCCTGTTTCTTCCGGTAATTGTTCAGCTGTTACTGTTTTTATTGGCTCTATAGGTGTCGTTTCTTGTTCTTCTGCCGAAGACAAATAAGGTAGAATTGTTGAAGATAATACTAATGTAAATATTAGTGTTAAACTTAGTAATTTCTTTTTATTTTTCATAATTATCTCCTTTGTTTAAAAGTAAAGGTGAAGTATATCTAATCCTTTAATTTTTCTATATTTCACCTTTACTTTATAGTTTCTAATTATTTCTAAATAATAATCTTTCTTGTGGTTTACAATTTCTTAATGTTGTTTCACCTTTATAATAATCTATTTAACTATTATCTCTTTTCACCTTCTATAGTCCTAGTTCTGTATATATTAGTAAATACTACTTTTACAGGGCTAGTCGTTTCATTCCCATCTAATTCTACTTTTGCAACTAATTCATTATTATCTTTTAATTCTACATTAATCACCAATTCATAAACTGTATCATCATAATTTATTTTTCGATCTCCAGTATTTAATTCTGTAATTTTATAATTATAGATGCCCTCTTCTTTAAAAATCAGTTTACCAAACTTGGCAATCTCATCTTTTCCATTATAAATATATTCATTTAAGTAATTTGTATTTTTACTACTACCTTTTATATTAAAGAAAAATTCATAAGGTTTTATTTTTCTTCCTTCCAAGACTTTCTCTACTTCTATTTCAACTTCTGCTGGTTTTGGCTTTGTATAGGTATTGGTAAACTTTATGGACTCTACTTTATTTCCATTCATATCGGTATAAGTAATCTTTGTTTCTAATGCATTTGTATTTTCATTTAAGCTTGCTACTACTTTTACCTTAAATATACTTGCATCATAAGTTATACCTGCACTACTACCTTTTACTTCTTTTACGGTATATTCATATGTTCCAGCACTTGGAATTTCCACATCGG
>DUUN01000405.1 GCA_012841535.1 Gallicola sp.
ATTATAACAAATCAATTGATGAGTTCATATCTATATTTGGTAAAAATTATTTAAACTAAAACTTAAAACAACAATTTTACAAAAAAATACATAAAAAGTTAAAAAAGTTTCAAAATAGTATTGACAAGTCGTAACGACTTATGCTATACTTATATTAACAACAGGGAATGACTACTATATAAAAAGCGGTAACCCCGCTAAAGAAAGAGGAGGAAAAAATATGTGGAATAAGATTTTTATCAACGCACAAAACATTGAACACGAAACAGCGAAAGCGACTTTAATCAAAATGCCAAACAAATCAAATTATGCAGGCTATTCATTCTGGCACCCATCAAAATTAGTTAGAAGTGAGGGTGGAAATGGTTATCATTTATCTATATCATTTACAAATAATTTCACCTTTAAATTAATTAAAAAGGGTAATGGTAAATGGAATAGAAATGAAACAATTGATGAAATTGAATTATCAGCAGAAGATTTTATGAATGAGTTTGAAATAATGAGTGACAACATAGAATTAGCTAACGAAAGACAAGAGCAAAAAGAAAAAGAAAGTTATTTAATTGTTAGAGAACCAGATAAATTTGATAAAGAAATAAAAGTAAGGGAGGAATTAAAAAATGAATAAAAAATATTTTTTAGCAGAATTAAATAGTTACGAAAAATGGTATCATTGTATAAAATTGTATAAAGTGGAAAGTGAGGCTTTTTTAAGAAAACACCTAGAAAAAACAATGGCTTCAGACATGTATATTGTTGAAATAAAAGAAGTTGACTATGAAAATGACAGAGAAAATATAATGAAAAAAGTTAGTGTTGAATGCAAAATGTACCATGATTACGAGGAAATATAATGAATAAACAACAAATAGCAGCGTTTGAAAAGTTTTCTAAATTAAAAGTTGGTGCTTTATTCATGGAAATGGGGACAGGAAAAACAAAAGTGGCTATTGAGTTAGTAGATTACAACAAATGTGATTTACTAATTTATGTAGCCCCCTTTTCTACTCTTAATAACATTAAAACAGAGTTCGAAAAATGGGGTTTAAAAACACCTTATATTTTAATGGGTTATGAAACAATATCATCAAGTGATAAAAAATATTTAAATTTGTTAGAACAAATGAAAAATAAAAAATGTTTCATCATAGCCGATGAAAGTATTTTTATAAAAAACGAAAATACAAAAAGATTTAGACGCCTTTGTCAACTTCGTGAAAAGTGCGATTATGCTTTAATTTTGAATGGAACCCCATTAACAAAAAATGAATGGGACTTATATAATCAAATGTATTTTTTAAGCCCCCTTATCTTGAATATGTCAAGGGATGAATTTTTAAATACTTTTTTTACAAAAATTACTTATAAAAAAATAGGACAAAGAGAAAATACATTTTATAAATTTAGTAAAGTAAATGCTGAATTACTTTATAAAATGATTGAGCCTTACATCTTTAAATGTGAATTAGATTTTAATCGTAATGAAGATGTAACATATAATTTTATACCATATTTAGATGAAGATGATTATTATCAAGAAAAAGAAAGAAGACTCAATGAATATATAGAAACAAGAAATTCAGATGTAATTATTAATATGTTAAATTCTTTAAACGTAATTGCTTCTAATTATAGACTTAAAAACGATAAACTGATAGAATATTGTAAAAACAAACAATTAATTGTATTTTGCAATTTTTTAAACGAGATTGAATATATAAGTTCAAATTTAGATTGCTATGTAATAACTGGCAACACAAAAAACAGAAAAGAAATTATTGAAAAATTTAAAAATGATAATAAACCTTTAGTTATGACTTTTGGTGTTGGATCATATTCACTCAATTTACAATTTTGTGATGAAATAGTTTATTCAAGTTTAACTTTTGATTTTGGTAAAATGGAGCAATCAAGATACAGAATTAAAAGATTAGGCCAAGAAAAAGATATTAAATATACATATTTTCTAACTGATTTAGGAATAACACACTTAATACTTGATAATATTGATAAAAAACAAACATTAGAAAATCTAATAAAAGAAAAAATGATAGAAGGTGATATTAAATGGCTAAAAAATATTTAGATAAAAATGTATTAGATGCTGCTTTTGAAAGAATGGAATATGCTTTCAATAATTTTGATAATATTTATTTTTCAGTTAGTGGAGGGAAAGATAGTTCAGTAATGATTCAACTCGCTAACATGGTAGCAGAAAAACTAAATAAAAAATATGATATTCTTTTTATCGATTTAGAAGCACAATATAAAAGAACAATTGAGCATATTGAAGAATTAAAAAAACTATCCAAAATAAGAGACTTTTATCACATTTGCTTACCAATTTCTTTACGAAATGCCGTAAGTGTACTCCAACC
>DUUN01000146.1 GCA_012841535.1 Gallicola sp.
TGGCAGAACAATGGAGTGAAGTGTTAAAAGCGGAAAGCAAATACCAGGATTCAAACTCGTGGAAGGGCAGAAAGGAGCAAAAAGTATGAAAGACAAAAAAATTAAAAGAATCAATGTTAGAATAAGTCTAGATGATTATTTAACTCTAAAAAAAGACTTTTATATTTCTAACAAACTTAACCCTAAAAAACATAAAACTTTTAGCGATTATATTAGGTATTTATTAGATTTAGGGTTAAATGATTATTATTAAAATAGAAAGGAGATAGTATGAAAATTATTAAAATTATCAGCAAACAAACTTATACTGGTAAAGATGGAAAAGAATACCATTACAACAACTACGCAGTAGTATTACCAAACGGCAAAAAAATCCAAATTAGACCAACATTTGTAAAAGATTATGCTATACTAGATGCAGTTGCTGAATTAATTGACAACAGAAACAAATAAATTAAAAAGAAAGGGGTGAGTAAAAAAAGGGGCTTGATCTAATGAATAAGCCCCTTTATAATATGGAAAATAAAGCAAAAACAATAAAACAAAGTAAAATGTGGAGCTTAAGCATAGAAGCTTTCAACAACGAAACAAATGAATATGATCTAACATTAGAACAAACAATTAATAAAATTAAACACGAAACACATTATTATTTTGGAATTAATCACGACAAAGACATAACAAAAGATGGTGAAATCAGAAAAAATCATTTTCATATAGTATTGAAACTAAAAAACAAAAGAACAAAGAACGGATTATTAAAACGATTAACTCAATTACTTGAAATAAATAAAAATAGAATATCAGCACAAATAACAAAAAGTCAAGATTTAATGATACGATATTTAATGCATTTAGATAACAAAGACAAATTTCAATACCCACCACAAACAGTATTAACAAATAGAAAAGACATATTAAACTTAGCAATAAAAGGCGAAATTGAAAGAGAAGACTTAACAGCAGAAAACTTAATATTAACAGTAGAAAGATTCGGCGGAAATAAACTAAAAATAATGGGAGAAATAGGACTCAAAAATTACCAAAGATTTAGAGGTGCAATCTTAGACATAATAAACACATTAGAAAACGAACAATTTTTATTAAACCTGGAACAAAAAATTAAACTTATTAAAAAAGATGCGAAAGCAGAGAGAGAAAGAATTAAAAAAATGAAAGAATACGAAATAGAAAAACAAAAGCAAGTAATAGAAAACACCAAAAACGCAACTATGAAAGAAATCCGAAAAGAAATAAACGAAGTAGCGATTGAAGTATTAAGAGCTAAAAAAGGCAGAAAATAGCAAAATAGCAAAATAGCACCGACTGTATAGACAAGCCACAGTCGGCGCTTTTTTTCCCCAATAACCAACAAAGTCCCCGGACCCCCCTAGGAAAACCGGGGACTCAATGTAGAGCATCGTAGCAAAGTAGTCCATATAAATAAAGAACAAAAATCAAAAATATTCCACTTTTTAGCAAAGCCGTTAAAAACAAACCAAAAACAAAGAAAGGAAAGAACATTAAAATCATTTTTAAATAGTTAATTCTAAAAAACGCGCGATATTGTTTCAATTCATTAATAGTTAATGGCTCAACTTTCTCAATAGGCAAATTAAAAAAGTAATTAGTATTAGAAGTTAAATAATTTTTAGATTCAGTAAAGTCCATTTCAGTGATACGACCATAATAAGCATAAGTATCATAACGATAAACAAAAGGATTTAAAAAACCATAAATATTAGATGAATTAACATTTTCCTTATCAGCATCACCTTGCTCGACAGATAAAACATCTTCACTCAAAGTGATTGTCCTTCCTTCTATACGATAAAAGAAAAATAAGAATTTTTTAAAAGATAATAAATTGCGAACTTTTCCAAATGTATTTCTTATTTCCTTAGCCACTTGCGAACTTGCTTGACTATTTGCGATAAAATAACCACCTTTAGTATAATGTCTAAACTCCGAAATAAACTCCGAAACATTTTCTTGAATATTTATATTTTTATAAGACCATTGATTAATAAAACGATTAATATCACTAATATAAACAACAGAATACTCCGGAAGTCGTTTTCTCAAAAGCAAGACTTCTAAATCAATTTCACGACTAATAATAGGAACACGCTTTTTAAATCGCTTTCCTTTAACTTTTACTTTCCGCCAACCAATTAATAAAGGAATAGAACTCATTAAAATAGGTTTCTCTTTTAAAAACTTAACCCTTTTAGATCTAGGTTTAAAAATATTTTTTACTTTATTAGCAAAAGACTCAAAACGATATTTCCTAACAGCAAGAGAATAACGAGCAAGAGCATACTTACTACTCAAAACATCTTTTCCAGTTCCAGGCGAACCACTAACATAAAAAATATGCGTAATTCTCACAAAATAAGGAGCAAAAAACTTATACAAAAAATAAAACGCAATAATTCCAACTAATAAAAACAAAATAAGTTTTAAATCCATAATACCCCCTAAAACATTAATCCACTAATAACACTACGCGCCCACTCAGCCAATCTATCAAACAAAGATTGATTTGTAACACCACCAAATCCATCTATAACATCTTTAATCCAATTAATAATATCATCAACAAAATCAACAATAAAATCAACTATCTTTCCTAAAACTTCTGCAATCAAATCTAATGTATTCATAATAGTTCTAAACAAATCCAATCCGACAGACCACACAGAAACAGCGTTTTCATAATCAGCAAAATAAGATTGAGAACTAAAACCATTTTCTTTTAAATACAAAACAAGATAAAAAAGGAAAATAATAGGAACGATAGTTCCAACAGCCTTATAAGCCCCAACTTTTAAACGAGTAGTTTTAATATTTTTCATATCATTAGCCATCTATTTTAATACCTTTAACAATAATCGAACTATTCCAATAGCAACAAACAAAGTAATAATAGACATTATTGATACACCGAGAAATTCAAAATCAGAAAGAGTGAACAAAAAGCCAACAATACCACCAATAGTTCCAAACACTAAATTACCAAGCCAAGTTCCATCGCCAACATATTCCGCGTCTGAAAACCCAATTTCATAGCCATCTTGTAAACCTTCGGTATAACCATCTTGTAAACCATCGGTATAACCTTCAATATAACCTTCAACTACTCCATCAGTATAACCTTCGTCAATTCCATCAATAAAACCGTCATCATAACCAATATCATAAACATCATCTGCTCCATCATAATAACCATCAGTATAACCATCATTATAAGCTATATCTTGCAAATCAGCATAATAATTAGCAATACCCAATTCATTAGTAAAAGCAACCTCATAAACAAAAGCATTTTCAACATAGACACGAGCATCAGATTCAACATTATAACTAAAATTAATCCGTATTTCATAATCAAACGAAGTTTGAGGAAATAAACTTTTATCATATAAAACATTATTATCAGATTTAATAAAAGGAAACGATATATTCAAAGGTGGCTCTAAATAAAAAGCTTGAACGCCCGGAAAAATAAAACCAACACTTAAAAAATCATATTCTTCACCAAAATTACCCAAATAAAAATAATTAAAAACTTTATTTGGCATTTCTAACAAATCAGTAGTTTGAATAACCGCAGTCATAACCATAGTGGAATTTTCATTAACCCAATAAATATCCCACACAGAAAACAATAAATTATAATAATAAAAATCATCATTATTAGACGAATCATAATCATAAACTATATCATAAGTCTTTTGCGGTGTTTTAAGAGTTAAATTAGAACCATAACCAAACGCAATACCTAACACTAATAATAACTTGCTTAACTTGCTAAACATTACTTGAACCCCACTAATCTACGAATTACTCTAAATAAGAAAAACACAAATCCAAAAACTAAAAATAAAAGAAACGCAACAATAATAAAAGTGAAAATTCCGTGATATTCCGCTACTACTTCATTAGGGAAAAATCCTGTAAAAAAATTATAAAAGGAATTATATATTGAAATAGAATTACTTTTTTCTGTTTTATCATGTTCTATCACTTGCCACATACCAATATAATCAAGAGCAAGAAAAGGCATTTTAGTTTCAATGCCAATATAATTTTCTATAATAATAGAATCCCACATTTCATTAACTTTAGTACTAATTGTAAAAAAAACATAATTATCATTAGAATAATATTCAACACCTTGACCACGATAAAAACAAGAGTCTACTTCATAATAAATAGGAAAAGAATAGAACACAAAAGGCTCTCCTGAATAAGCAACATCATACCTAGAATTTTCTAAATCTAAATTACCTTCAGACACACGATAACTATTTTCAATCAAATAATCAAAATCTTGTAAATATTTATCAATTGTTTGGAAAGTATCAAAAGTATTTCCAGCTTGCGCCGATACCGAAACAATAGGAGCAACAGCAAGAGACAAAGATAACAACAATTTACTTAACATTATCTTGCTCCTTTAAATAATCAATATATTCACCATCTACATTTTCCATAAGTTTTTTTGATTTCACAAATAAATTAATTTTTGTAATCAAACACTCCAACGCACGAAAAACA
>DUUN01000292.1 GCA_012841535.1 Gallicola sp.
CAGGAGCATATGTCGATCCGCTTTTAGTCGATAAAATCAGCAATCTAAACAACCGCGTCCTTTCCGTAACTAAAAATCTGATTCGTTACAAAACGAAAGTCTTAGATGCTCTGCTTGCTTGCGAGCTTTTATCAACAAATTATCCACTCTTAATCGAACATATTAGAAGAGAAGCAATTCGTTATGTCGATTTAGTAACCAATCTCCAAAACCGCACCCAACCCGAAGATCTATATCAAAAAATCCTTGAAGATGAGTTTTTCTGGAATCAAATCATGGAAGAGCATGCGGAATTTATTCGCGGTTATCTGGATCCGACAGAAACCGAACTTTTCGAAATCGCGGATGATTTCTCCGTCAGATTTAATGAGTTAAATAATCGCATTCAAGGCTTAAGAACAACTCAACAATTTACGCTCTTTTTAAATGAAAGCCAAAAGTTAACGAGAGAAATCAAAGCTTTTAAAGCCCAAGGAACCGAAGGAATCCTCGCCTGCGGTATTCAGATCATCGCACCGCCTTTACTTGCTGACCATGTCTTAAGAGAAGCCAACCATTACCTTCGTCTCCTGGAAGGATTTAAGAAAGTGCGCTAAAGGCAGTTAAAAAGCTGTCTTTTTTCTTTTAGACAGCTAAATTTCTTAGATTAAGAAATTTCTTTTCGTTTCTGTAATTTCAGAAATTTCTTCAATACATGCTGTATGTTTTTTACTGAGATCAAAAACTGCCCCTTCTACAAGCCTAATTTGATTTTCAAGTTTAACTCGCGTTTCATCGATTTGGCTTTTCATAAACAAATCTATAAAAAAGCCATCAAAAAACCAATCAGAAAAAGAAAGAAAGCCACCGATATCAATATTTAAATCCATTACAAATTTAACATCATTTAATTCGCGAGCAAATCTATCGACCAAATATTTCAAATCTTCAAGATTTCTTTTGGCTTGATCGATATAAGAATGTTTCATCACATCAACTATTACTCCGCCTCCAATTACATCCCAAGTACCGAGCCGGATTGCTTTTTCTAAATTAACTAAACTATTTCTAAGTCCAGTAGTTAAATTCTTTCCAGCTTCAATGGCTTCTTCAAGCTCTTGAGCTTCCACCTTTTTACAGTTTATTGCATCATTTAATTTAATAATTTCTGCACTGTCTTTTCCGGCTAAAGCTAAAATTTCCTGCTCTTTTTGTTCATATAATTTATGCAAATAAATCTCATTATTCTTAATCGTTCCAAGCTTACATTTCAAATTCTTGATTTCTTCTTCTAAATCCATTATGGTTGTTTTAATAATCTTATATTTGTATTCCGCTTGGGAAAGCTCGTATTTTTCCTGTTCCAATTTCTCGGTTTTGTTTCCAAACATGGAACACCAGATATTGAATAATGTAAAAGATTCTAATTTCTGAACATCCTTTTCTTCTTTTTCTAAAATTTCTTTTAATTCAAATTCTTTCTGCTTTGCTTCTTCGTACTCAGTTTCAGCTTTCTTCAACTTTCTTTCATACATTTCTTTCTCGGCGATTATTTCTTTTAATTCAATAATCTGTTCGTCCAAGTTCATAGTTCCCCCCAATGAAAATGATAATTTAAACTTATATGTATTATAACATAAAAAGAAAGCATTTTCACATACTTTTTAAATTTCTTAAAAAAGCGGAAACCAAATATAAAAATCGGTCTCCGCATATCGATTAACACAAACAAAATTGTTTAATGATTCCTTCCGCCATTTCATCTGCCATTTCTAAGGTCTGTTTTTCAATTTTATCATAGACGGCGATGTTGGCTTCAAAATTTCCCTCCAGTAAAAGAGTCGCTTCGGCTTTAACTAGATTCAGATGTTCAAACATCATTTCGCGCCATTCCTTTCGCGACCAGAAAGGATTAATGTTTCCGAAGAATTTCGCAATCATTTCCGCATTTTCAAACCATTCTCTTTCAATTCTTTCTACAGCTTCATTATCTCCTGCTTTAGCGGCATTGACTAAATTGGCAGCCAGAACCAAGTGTTCGGTGAAGAGTTCTTTTAATCTTCCTGCAATTCTTGGTCCATAAAACTTCTTAAACACTTCCGAAAAATCCCCTGGATTTCGAAGCAACCTTGCTATTACCAAATTTAAATTTGGAAGTTCAAAAATAATGCCGTTAATCGTTTCTCTTGTCCAAACATCATGCTGCTCCCAGAGCATTCTAAATTTATTCATTAATCTAACTTGTTTACAGGTATAAGCACAAGGACGGCATTTAGGTCTTTTTTCTTGACTAATAGTGATTCCTCCTTTCAAGATTATTAATCATAACATAATATGTGAGAAAGGAGATTTTGTACAATGGGAACGCCCTAAAAAAAAGAACCCCTAAATATCGGGGTTAAATTACTTTAGCTTAAAAATTTTTATAACTTTTACATTGCTTCAGATATTATGTTAAATTAATGAAGGTTTGATATTATATCCTGACAATTTTTTCTTTAAACTTACCATAAGAATCTCTTTAGTAATAGGTTTTTTCTCGTGGCCAATAATGCAAAAATTAAAATCAATTTTTTCAATCGTATAAATCAAATCTTTTAATAGCTTTTGTTTTGTTTCATCATTGTGTCTGCTACTAGCATAGATACAATCTCCTAAAAAGAGATACTTCTCTTCGGGAATATATATTACTACACTATCTTTTGTATGATACTCATTAACTTTAAACAATTCACAAGAAATTCCGCCTAAATCAATTTTTAGATGCTTTTCAAATTCTATATCAGCCATCTTAATAATAATGTCACGATTTGGATACTCTTTCTTTATCATTTTATTACAAAACGGGCTTTCATCACCATTGATTTCTCGGTTTTTCATATCTTGATCAGTCCATTTCCATGACATCATTTTTTTTAACTGATTATTAGTATCAGTACAAGCAAAAGAAATGGAATCAATCGAGTGTAACCCATAAGAATGATCCCAATCATAATGAGTTAAAACAACATAATCGGGATATTTTAGGTTTAATTCTTTTAAAAGTTTAAAAAACAGTTCACAATGTCTTTTAGAAGAGCCAGCATCAATCATTAATGAACGATTCTTTCCACTAATATAGCCTAAAACTGGTCGGTCAGTTTCCTCATCACAGGGCAGGTAATATATATTCTCTGTTTGCTTTATTATCATTTATTATGTCCCCTATTTTTTGACTAAAATCTTTTTAAAAAAATTATTCTTATTTAAATTTTGATAGTTCGTAATTATAGGAAATACTACTTCCAACAAGAACATCTTTGATTTTCTCAATAATTAGCCAATCATCCATGTTGCTTTGATGAGCAAAATCAAGTTGTTCAATTTCTTTTACATCTGTAAACTCAACGATACACATACATTTTTTATGCCAGCGCTTTTGTTGTTCTTTAGATAAATTTAACTCATTTTGATTTGCATGTAATACTTGATCAATTTGTTCTTCTGTTAGTTTTACAAAATTTTGAACACTTTTTACAATAGCAGTAGCTGTAATTTTTTTAGTTCCTTCCAAAATCTTTTCCAAAACTTTTTCTTTGTCTTCGCAATAAACTAAATGGACCATAACTTTTCCCCTCTCTTTCTATTTCTGTTTTCTTATAATTGCTTTATTTATTTTAATTAATACACAAAATTTTTTATTATGGTTGCTCCTATTAATATTAATATACAATTTTTTACCCCTCTCAAAAAGTTCGTCCCCTAACCAATCTTTTCGCACCCAATAGCATTGCCATTTTTCACAATCTAGTTACAATCAAAAATGGTAAAAAGAAAACTTAATTCAAAACAAGATTCATCCAAGGTATAAAAGTTAATGAGAAAAAATCAAAAAAATCGGTTACTTATATATTAAATAACTAACAAAAATATTATCACCAATTACCACAGTTTCCTAGACTTTGAATCCTCAAGACAAATGAGATAATCAGGGTATTGAATAATAATTAGAAAAAGTGCAGAGTTACTATTTTTTTTAACTGGTTTAAAGCGGTTTCTATGATTATATCAAATATTAAATCTTGACTACTGATTACCACTTCTGGAGGAGCAAAGTTTCCATCCTTGTCTAAAAATTTCTCGTACGCAATTGGTATTTCAACTTCCCTAAACCAGTTTTCATTAGCCTTTTTTCTTATTTTTATCAATTGTTTAAATAATTCTTGAGAATCACCTAAATCATTCTCATATAAGATATTGTCTAGTTCATGCACAAGTTTATTTCTCAGGTTCCTAATTTCTTCTAATTTAAGATAATCGAAATTATCTATAATACCTCTAGTTTCCAAATATTTAAACAATGATAACTCTTTTGAATATCCTTTCCCATTTTGATTTTTTACTAGCCTATATACTTTTTTGTAAAACTCATTCTCCTTTTCATAGGATTTAACATAAGTAAATGAATTAATATCATTTTTATCGGCAAAAACTACGTCATAAAACCCATATTCTAATTTGCCATTAATAATTGTCGCATCAGCATAAAAGTAGAATACTTGATCTTTCCATCCAGAAAGAAAGTTTTCGTATGCCATAATAAATAGACTTGCAAAAATTAATTTGGATCTTAACTTTTCTTTATCCGTTATCAATTCCAAAAATTCAAAATTTTATCCATTTTCCCTCTTATTTTATAATTATTTTTATGAGATTCTCTTATAATAATTATATCACAAAATAATTTTCATGAAACTTAAATTATCAAAACAAAGAGAAACGTTCCTTCCTTTAATGTAATATCGTTATGAAATGATAATCCTAAAAATCAAATAATTATAAACTTCTGCTATCAATATTTCAATCATCGCAAATTTACTTCATAAAGTGATATAATCCTTAAGATAGTATCTAGTTTTATTATTTTTATTTTCATCGCAGTAATCAACAAAGGTTTAATATAATTGAAAAAAGTTTGATATCTTCTGTATCAAACCTGTCAGTTTTAATTAATGTGTTAGGGCGACTATATTGATACAATTTCGTACCACTCCGAAAATCTTCGTACCCCTGCCTATTTTTCGTACCCTTGTCAAAATGTTCGTACCCCTAACGCATTTTTCGTATCCATTTAATTATTTCGCATTGGAATACCATGATATATTTATGCTGATACTATTGTATCAACACTGTCGTGCTAATATGAAAGAACACACCAATTTTAATAGAATGCGTACACCGCAAATGTTGGAAATTGGGCATACAATTTAACTGATTCAATATATTTTGCATACACCTAACTCTTAGCCTTCTACAAGCTTTTTAATCCACTCAAGAACAGTTTTATCATTAACAAAAAATAAAAAGTAAATACAATCATAATACAATTTTGTCACATAAGATGGACAAACAACTAAATAAGATCACCTTTAACGCTCTTATTTTATCAATATAATAATATCTATGATTTTTCTTTAGATAATATATTTTTATAAATCAAAATAATCTTTGATTTTATTATTTATTTCATTTTTTACTATTTCATTTTTTATTTCTCCCACTTTTGTTCCTACAATTCTAGATTGATCAATTGTTCTGATTTGTTGAATCATTAAAATGCTATCTTTAGATAAACCAGTGTCTATCTTATTTATAATAAGTTCAGTTGGGTATATTTTCTCATACCCTTTATATGAAGAAAAAGGAATAATAGTACATATAGGCAAGTTTTTGTTCACTGCTTCATTAGATACAACCAAGACAGGTCTTTGTCCTTTTTGTTCACTTCCTAGAATTGGATTTAGATTAACAAAGAATATTCCCCATTTATCTACCACTCTTCAGACACCTCTGTCTCAATTGCATCAAAATCTTTTTGGGAATTAATTGTTCTTTTAATAAAATTTTTATCTTTAGCAGCTTCTTCCATTTTTTTAATATATTGTTGTTTCTTTTTTTCTTTTAAGAATAACTCAATCGCTTGATTAAAACCATCGGTCATTGATGCAATTACCTTTTCTTCTACTAATTCATTTAATTGATTTTTATATTCGGATTTTATATTAATTGTCGTTTTAATAACTTGCATTTCTTTTCCTCCTTTTATTTCTTTCATTTTATCACATCCTTTCTTTTTTGTCAATATATTTAACCGTACAATTACCCATATTATTTGCCATATTATTGTAATACATTATATTATATGCAATATTATGTGCAATATTTATATTCTCTATATCTAAAAAAATAATTAAATTAGATAATATAATATCTGTAGGAAATAATAAAAAGGCTTTAGCAATATGACTTTCATCACTAATTAGAACCATTATTTTATAGCTTTACACATTTAAAAAGGTTTGATAGCATTATATCAAAACTTTACTTATAATTTGAAAGTTAATTACTAAAACCCTATCTATAGTTTTTTAACTAATTTTATTAAAGTTATTTGTTATTTCAAAAATTCTTAGGACCTTATATTACACTCAATTATAAAATGATATCTTTTTCAGATTGTACCCCTCATGTCCTTTGTATCAAGATTATTTTTTACTTTTTTTGTATATTTAGAATATTCTTATAGTTCTTTAGTACTTTATTTGCTTCAATTACATGTGTAGGAAAGCCAACTTCAATTAAATATTGTATTGCGTAATTGCAACATCTAATCCAACTAATTTTTAAACCTAAAAGATCATTTTCATCACTTACTTTATACGAAAGTAATTACCATCAGTACCATTATTTGAGTAATAAAAGGCATTAGATCTTTCAACTAACATATCTAATAAAGCAAAAAACCAAGAACGGCAGGATTATCCCATAATGTGTAAGTTTCTATTGTTTTATTATCTAACTCCAACTTTTTAATATTTATCAAATTATTAATTAAGGTATGAATAATCTCCTGTGCTCTATCTAAAGTAATAGTTAATTCTTTCACTAAAAAATTCTCTGTAAAACTATTATTTATTCTTGAATTTATTAGTATTAAGGCATTATAAAAATCTTCATTACTCAGTTCTTTAATAAACTCTAAGAGTTTGCATGATAACACAGTCTAAAACGTTCCTTAACATCACTTAAACTGTTGATGTAATTACATAATTTTTGATCAATATTTTTATAATCATTAACTGGCATTCCAAATAACTCATCTGTTGTTACATTAAAATATTGTGCAATCTTAGGAACAAGTTCAATATCAGTCATTCCACCGCATTCCCATTTTGAAACTGCTTGAGTTGATACCTGAACTGCTTATGCAAGTTCTTCTTGGGTGATTTTTAATTCTGTTCTTAATTCTTTGATTTTTAAACCAATATTCAATTTGATCTCCTAACATTAAAATTATATTGGACAACTATATAATGATTATATATCAAACAATGTTTTAAATCAATGGAGGTAAATTTGACTAATTCAACTTGCAGTTGTTTTTACTATAAAAACACAAATCATACTAGATAAAATATTGATTTGGTGGAATCATATTCCTTAATATAAGTTCATAAAAGTTTATCATAGCACACAACCACTGCTTTTTATATTAATGCATCATTAAATAGTACAATTTTATTAGGGAATAGTTATTAGCGCTAATGAATAATTAAAGAGTGTAACAGTTTTAATAGTTTAATTAAATAGTGGAACAAATCATTTGTTAAATAAAAAAATGTTTCGTATTAAAGTATAATTAAATAGTAGATACAGGTATAATAAAAAAGCTCTAACAAATCACCAGCTAGAGCATTTTAAACCTGAAATTATGAATTTTTCTTTCGTTTTATTCTATTTTCCCTTAATACAACCGAATTGATTGTATCAAAGTAATTGTTTTTTTATGTATTAGGACGACTATTTTGATACAATTTTGTACCCCTACTCGATTTTTTCATACCCTAGTTAAAAAGTTCGTACCCTTGTTCTTTTTCGTACACTTATTCATTCTATATGGCTTTGATTAACTATTTTAATACAAATACGACCCTTAGCAGAAATCACACACCCCGTACTAAAACTGCGCAACCATAATTCTCTTACTACCATCTACAAAATTAAGAGTATATTTATCAAACTTAGTACCATCAATGATCACATCATATCTTTCACAATTACTTTTTATCCATGATTTTACTGTTTCAGGATTCACCAACGAACTCATAGTCGTATCTTTAAGCAAACTTCTAGCTAAATCTTAACATATACATTTAATACTTATTTTTATATAATAATTATTTAAATAAATTTATTAATTTAGAAACAAAGTCTTTTAAATCTTCAAGTGTGTTTTCATAAAATAATTCTATGCTCGGAGATGAAATTTCATAAATTTCAAATAGCTTATTAAACATCATTTTTAATATGTTTATTGCATTATCTAAATTTGGAACTACTTTAGAGAATCCCTCTTCTTTAAAATGAGCAACATAATAATCTCTAAAATCCTTAAAGGTATTGAAGTAATCACTCCATCCATCTTCTCCACCACAAACTTTAAATAATATTTCATTTCTAATAAAATTTTGATTTTCATCGGAAACGGTTTGAGTCCAATGGTTTTCTTCACTATAAGCTCCAAATAAATTACACCATCTTATACAAATCATACACATAGTACTATTTATAAAAGAGTAATAAATATCACAATTCTTTTTAACTTTATCAATATAAAATGATAAAGCTCTATACAAAGCAATATTATATAAAGTATCACGAATAATGGTAGCTTGAAACTCGATTTTTTTTAATAATTTGTCATCCATAACTAATACTGAAGCTACCCCGATTTTCCGGACTACTTTTTGTAGAGGGTAGTAATTAACATTTAATTAGTTATTTAGTGGATTTAGGTTTAATTAACAAGTATAATTTAATTAAACATGAAAGGAACCACTGA
>DUUN01000120.1 GCA_012841535.1 Gallicola sp.
AACCAGTGTTATGGTTGCGACGATATTGTTCGTGTACACAATCAAATATACACGAACATCACAAATTTATTTATTACATTTATTTAAAAATAAATAAAAGGGTGATATAATATACTTAATAATAAATTAATAAAAGGATTAGAAGCGCCAAGCAATGATTTTTCAATTAACCTATGCTTTTCATGTAATGGTTGTTTGAGTAGAAAAAATGAGATAGATAATCAAGAATAGGATAGGTGATTATATGTACCCTTTAAGAAAAACTAAAACAGACAATGTAATAAAAGTGTATAAGTATTTAAAAGATAATTCATCAGTTAATTGTAAACGTACTAAAAAAGATATTCTTGATTAATTAAGTGATTGTTATGGTGAGGCAATTGAAGAAAAACAGTTTTATAGAATTATTGAAAAAATAGCTGAGATTGATGACGGATTAGTAAAACGCAGAGGTGCTCGCGCATCATATTATATGGATCAACATAGTTGGCATATATCGGAAAAATTATATTTGAAACATTTAATAGCATATGATAAAAATCTATCCAAAAAAGATAAATTTAAATTGTTAACAAAAATCAATAAAATGATGTATGAAACAGAGACTACCAAAAAAGATGATTTTTTACTTGAAAAAATTAATAATATAAAAAATAATCAAATTAGCTTTCTAGATAATCTTAACTTAATTTTTGAAGCATATAGTAAAAATCTAAAAATCTGTTTTAAATTATATATTAATGATGAGATTTCTGATGAAATCATAGGTGTTATAGAGGAGATTATTTTTTCTAATCATATTATGGTTATTGTGAATGAAACAGCGTATTTTCTAAAAGATATGATCAATATTCATTATTTATAGATAACAATAAAGAGGGTTAGACTTAGTTAAACAAAAAACGAGAATGGATTCATATCCAGGGGGTGAAGTGGTTGAAATGTAAAACAATTCTTTATCGATTCGATAAAAATACAAATACTAGATTTGATCTTAAATACAAGTTTATAAGTTCCTTTAATATGAATGACGGTTTCTATGTTAGAACTAATGTTATAAAAGATGGAATCGAAACAAGCGAGGAACCATTTATGGCATCATACCCACATCTAATTGATGTGGGAGTAATGGGCCATTGCATTCATGGAAAAAGCGGACTATGTGTTAAAGCAGGAATTCAATGTTATCAAAATGGATTGAATGTTCAAGAAGAAAATATGAGCGTTAAGAATTATGAAAGAATATGCCAGGAGTCAACTGGATTAATAGATCAAATTGCATTAGGGGGAAGAGGGGATCCAGACTGTCACGAGCATTTTGAAGACTTATTAAAAATTAGCAGAAAATATAATATAGTTCCAAACTACACAACATCAGGTTTATTGATGAATGAGGAAAAAGCACAATTATCAAAAGAATATTGTGGTGCGGTAGCAGTAAGTTGGTATCGAAGTGAATATACGCTCAATGCAATTAAATGCTTAATAAAACATCAAGTAAAAACAAACATTCATTATGTCGTTGATAGAAACTCCATTGAAGAAGCAATAGAAAGATTAAAGAACAATTCTTTTCCTGAGGGAATAAATGCTGTAATATTTTTGTTATTTAAACCTATAGGGCAAGGAGATATATCGAATGTAGTAAAAAACGATGATCTAAGGTTAAAAGAATTTTTTGATTGTGTTAATCTATATCATCCATATAAAGTAGGTTTTGATAGTTGTTTTGTCCCAGGAATTTTGAATTATATGACAACAGTTGATTTAGATTCAATTGATACATGTGAAGGTGGAAGGTTTAGTATGTACATTACACCCAATATGAAGGCAATGCCGTGTAGTTTTGATCAAAAAGAAAAATATGTATTTGATATAAGTGATAAAGATATCAATGACGCTTGGAACAGCAAAGAGTTTGATGATTTTAGAGATAAAATGAGGAACAGTTGTCAATCGTGTTTAAAAAGGACTTCGTGTTATGGTGGATGTCCCCTAGTAAAAGAAATAGTAATATGTAAGGAGAAAGGTGAACCCAATGAAAATAAGATGTGATTTTGTAACTAATTCAAGCAGTAGTAGTTTCGTTATTAATTTAACTTTGTATTATAAAAATGGCAAAATAAAAAGAATTATAAGTGCAAGAGGGCTCCACGGAGATTTTGGAGCGCCATCTTGGGCGAACTCTGGAAATATACACGAAGTAGAATCTAAAGCAGCAGAATTGATTAAGATGATTCAAACAAAGGATCATGCAAACTTTTTAAACTTTTTCAATAACAAAATATCATTAAATGATATGGATTTTTTGGTTTTAAGGAAATATGGTGATGGTTCTGGAGATGGTAGTAGCTGCGAGAAATCTATTTTCTTAGATGAACTAAGAAAAGCAATTGTAGAAAACGAAAATATTAGTATTTGTAATAATACCAATAGTATAAGAGAGTTTGAAAAATTCATAATTGAAGATTCAGATCCCAACTCCATATACATAGAAAATATATACAATAAAAATGGAGAAAAACTAATTTTCGTAGATTACGAAAGTATGAGCTATGAAGCGATAATCAAAACAGATGATTTTCATTCCATTGAGCGAATGGAATCATTATTTGGAGATGAATCTATATATCCTAAAATAAAAAATAAGGAAATAAAATTTTCTAAGGATGGTATTAAAAATTTACAACATATCAAAATACCTAATGGTGTGAAGAGCATCGATAAATCAACTATCGAAAAGTATTACAAATTTAAAAGCATTATAATTCCTAAAAGTGTAGAAAGTATAGGAAGATTTGCATTTGAAGATTGTAGTGAGCTAGAAAGTATCGTAATTCCAAACAGTGTGACAAGCATCGGGGAAAGCGCATTCTATAAATGCAGTGGTTTAACAAGTATTGAGATACCAAATAGTGTGACAAGTATAGGAAATGAAGCATTCTATGGTTGCAGTAGTTTAACAAGTATAACAATTCCAGATAGTGTCACAAGTATAGGAGATTCTGCATTCTATGGTTGCAGTAGTTTAACAAGTGTTGAGATACCAAACAGTGTAACAAGCATTGGAAAAAGTGCATTTCTTGGATGCAAAAGTTTAACGAATATTGAAATACCCAATAGTGTGACAAGCATTGAAGATGGAACATTTAATAAATGTAGTAGTTTAACGAGTATTGAAATACCCAATAATGTGACAAACATTGGAGATAATGCATTTTTAAGTTGTAGTAAGCTAGAAAGCATCGTAATCCCAAACAGTGTCACAAGTATAGGAAATGAAGCATTCTATGGTTGCAGTAGTTTAACAAGTATAACAATTCCAGATAGTGTCACAAGCATAGGAGAGGGTGCATTCTATGGTTGCAGTAGTTTAACAAGTATAGAGATACCAAATAGTGTAACAAGCATTGGTGAAAAAGCATTCAATAAGTGCAATAGTTTAACAAGTATTAATGTTGATAGTGAAAATAAGGTATATGATAGTAGGGATTGTTGCAATGGAATTATTTTAACTTCAAATAACTCGTTAATAGTGGGGTGTAAATCAACAGTTATTCCTAATAATGTGACAAGTATTGAAGATTCTGCATTTCGAGATTGCAATGGATTAACGAGTATAGTGATACCAAATAGTGTCACAAGTATAGGAAAGGGTGCATTTTGGGGTTGCAGTAGATTAACAAGCATTACAATTCCAAACAGTGTCACAAGTATAGGACAATCTGCATTTGGTGGTTGCAGTAGTTTAACAATTATCATAGTAGATAAGAATAATAAAGTATATGATAGT
>DUUN01000810.1 GCA_012841535.1 Gallicola sp.
ACATAGAATCAAACAAAATTGATTTTGATATAGAACAATATAGATAAAATAGTGTGTAGCTAGCTATTAAATCTTATATATTTTTTAAATTGGCCTATTTTGTAGGTTTTTTAACTACGCATATTTTAAAATCTATTTACTTGACTTGTCAATAGTTATCTCCTATAATTACTTTTTTTAAATCAATTGTATTAATATCTAATATATCGTTATTAATACTAAAAAAGATAACCAAGAGCCAAAAAAATGATAATTTTGATCATCTTATCTTACTCAAAATTGGCTATCATATAGTTATTTTATTAATTAACTCCTTGTAATTTAATTCTTTTTGACCATTAAAATCAAATAGATATGTTAATGAAGTAATATGTGTTGGTACATGGTTTATTGTTGCTAAATCTTTATTAGAATAAAAATTGAGATGAGACAAAATATACTTATTTTTAGACATCGCTAAGGTTTTAACTTTTGAAAGTATAACATTAAGAGAAAAAACAAATTTTAAATTTTGGTTAAATGGTTTGTTATTTAAGAAAAAACTAACTAATTCTTCTAAAGAGACGCCATTCCCAGATTCATAAACTCTAACTAAAACAACAATTATATCTTGCTCATTAAATAATTGAAAATGTTTTATTTGAAAAATCAATTCAGATTTTAATGTGGTCTTTACTTCTAATGATAAGGATGGTAAATTGAAATCATGTTTGTCATACATGTTTTTTATATGCCAAAATGGACTTAAATCTATTCCTTCGTTATCATAAATAAACTTTATAAAAACTAATTCACCAAATAAACCTAATTGATTTAGAGTCTTTTCTTTCGCTTCGATTTGAAATAAATCAATTAGTATCTCAAAGTATTGTTCAAAAGTTAACTCATTTTTCTTTTCAACAAATATACGACAAAGTGAAACAAATATATCTAATAATTCTGATTCCGAATAATCTTTTAACATTATAACATTGTAATAGTCAGGATTAAAATGTGATGTTTCAGAAATGCCAGTAATAAATAGATTTGTTCGTAATGTTAAATACTGAGTTTGAATATTCTTATCTTTAACGTCAAATATATTTTTGGAAATAAACCAAACAGAGTTACCATTTAAAAGAAATCCATTACTTTCATCTATATGGTCCAATAAATAAATTTTATTTTCATTAAATTCTAAGTTATTTACTATATTTCTAATTTTATTCAGCATGTTATAACCTCTTGTACCCACTGTAAGGGAATGGTACATAAATTGAAAACATATATTGTGTATATCTCTCTGGTTCATTTAACTTATCTTTTGACAATATTTTAAATACTTGAACACAAACAGCCTCTTTATCTACAATAACATATCTATCCCCTTCGTATTTTTTCTTTGTTTCATCTTCTGTGTCAGCACCTTGTTGCAAAGCAGAGACTTTACAATCACTATCAAATGAACGTTTTCTTATATCATTAGAATCATTAAGAGAAAACATTAATTGGACAACAACTTTTCTGTCTTTCACAATTTTTTCAATATCAGATTTATCAAATGGATGATAATCAAAACTTCCTTTAATATTTCGTACTAATTCTATAAATTCATCATTATCTACATAATTGTACAAACAAGAATTTCGTTGATCTCTTCTGCCGATACTCGATGGAGTCCACTGTCTATTTTTGATAAATTCGTTTATATAGATATTATTTTCTTTTATATAGTTTGGATCAAAAACACCGATACGTTGATTCTTCCATTTAGTATCAAAAGTATTTTTTTCATATTGTACTCTATTTGGTCTAGTCGGTATCAGTGACGAAGAAGTTCCATCAATTATTATTTCATCAATTTTTTTATTACCATTCTCAACTTCATATAATTGTTCCCATAAATCTATTTCTGAAGTAGCTAAAGTAGCAAATTCAATCATAATATTTTTAGTTGTAAAGATCCTACACAATTCAATATATTTATTTCTATAACCAAACCATCTTGCTCTTTGGATAACTGTATCCATTGTACCTTGTTGTGCCCACCTTGTAAAAAATGTTGTAACTAAATTTTCAAATGTCAATCCTCTTTGTAGTAAATCTCCTCCTATATAAATTTTATATGATTTTAAATAGTTTAATTGCTGTGTAGACTTTCCTAATCCGTTTTGCAAAATAATATAAGTATTTTTTATAACATCCTTATATTCAGATAATATTTCTTTAAAAGAATATGTATCAAGAATTTGTTTATCAAAAAAATTTTCGTTGTAAATAGTTTTCATTTCACGAAGAAAAAAATTATCTTCAAAAGTAAGATCCATTGTGTTATGTAAAGTATTAATAAATCCAGTTACTTTATTGTAAACAGAATTATGGCTTTCGACAAGTCTATCAGAATGAATTATCATATCCGCTTTATAAATACCTTTTTTTCTCATTATCAATGAAGAAATAATAAAATGATAAATCGCATTTTTTAAAGAATCAACAAATTCTCCTTGAGCCATAAAATCAATATCACTATCAGGTACAGTAATTACTTTTGATTCGTCTAAATGAAAGGTGACACTACCTGTATAGCCAGGTGATGGTGGTAGTAAAACAATGTCATTTGGTTTTAATATACTATACTCACCCAAAAGTACATTTGCATGCGGTGTTGCTGTTACTGAAAAGTATGGTGGATTATAAAGTAAATTTTTCATATTCTCTATAGTTTTATATGTCGCTGAAGCATTTTTTTTATTTATTCTAGTATTTAAACTTGCTTGATCTCCTTCATCATCTATTATAAAAGATTTAATTTCAAATTGGATTTTTTTCAGTATATTATTAATTTTTCTTAAAGCCTTCGGTCTTTTCATAGAAATAAGTATTATTGGTCTTTTAATCAATGTTAAACTTTCTATTAAATCTTCATTTAAAGATTCAATTTTATGTGATTCAGAGGTGGAAATAATTAATGGAGTAGAATCATTTTCTTCATCAAAATCAAATGTCTTTGAGAATCTTTTATAGGTTTGATCCAGTAATTTAGTATCATAACCACCATATAAAATCAGCAAATCATAACCATTATCAAACATTAAACCTGTAAGAAATTCTAGATTAGATGTTTTTCCTGATTGTACTTTTCCAACTAATAACATATTGTTAGTGTTAGTGTTTTTATTTGCTAACAATTTCTCGAATATTTTAAGTCCATTTTCGCGCAATCTATTTTTATTATCAGATCCAAATTTAAGTTCATATTTAGTTAAAACTAAATTGCTGTATCGGCCAATATTTATTTTTTTATCATCATTTGCAAAATTTACCATATATTCTTCCATAAAATTAATCCCTTAATTTATAAAATGTTTCAAAAAATCTTTTTTCAATATCAGTGGTAATAGTTACAATATTTGAATTATTATAGACTAATTTCAAATCAGCAAAAATTATAGCTAAAGAAAGACAATGTTTTATATAAGTACTTTTATTATTAGATTTTTTATAATATACATTATCAGGGTTGATTTTTATAATATTATTTTCAAGTTGAAAAGCACTTGTAATTGTATTATCAAATACTATTTTATAAGCTTGTTTACCTATTGAATTTTCAAAATGCAAAACATACTCTTTATTATCATAATTAGTTTGTTTATCATTTTTATTGTCGTTATTTTTTTCATCATGTCTTAAATCTTCTAAAGTAAAATTAATAGCGGATTCTTTAATAATATTTGAAGTTTTATTGGAAACTAAATTACTAATATTATTTATGTAAGATGTTTTTTCTTGTTCTTCTTTATTTTCTTCTGCTTCTATATCTTTGAAAGGTTTAGACGCAATATCAATAAAATCTTGTATATTCTCTTTTAAAGTCTTTGAAAGTTCTTCCTCTAATCCATCGCTCCAGATATAATTATCTTTGGCCTGATTAACCGGGATGTCGTTTAAATTTAATTCTCCAAACAACTTGCCCCTAATTAGACTTTTCGGATCTTTTGTGAAAATATTTTCAGGTTTATAATCTCCAATAATTGTTCTATCATTTGTAAATAAACTAAATCCTGATCTCTCATAAGGGGTCCTAGTTCCTCTAGCAAATATTCCTACAAAGCCTGTGACATTATATTTTTTATTTTTGAAATTAAAAGAAAAATCTAGTTCCTTAATTTTCTTTTCACCTTTGTATATCAATATCTCAGGCTCATCATAATTTATAGGTTCACCATTATAATAAATTTTAATTTCACCTTTTTTAATATCTCTTCTGTATTTTGATGCAATGTTACGTTTTATTTTGCTTTTCAATCTTGCATCCTTCATCCTACTACCAACGTTTTGTATTATAATTTCAGTATAGTGTTCCGTGATACTTGAATTATTAATATTTATATCTATCGAATCAGTTCTAGTTCTTTCTATTTCATCAATATCTATTATCGCAGAATATTTGTAAGGAGAATTTAGTTGTGTACTACGAACCTCCCACTTACTTCCAAACCAACAAGCAGCCGTTTTTAATCCAAATCCATATTCATTTCTTGTTTTTTTAGTTGGGGCTGATCCCAGGATAATAGCTCTCTTAAAGTCTTCAATTTCCATCCCATAAGCCGAATCAAAAATAATCAATCTGTCTAATAACTTATCATAGTTAATATCAATTTGGATTCCTTTAATACCATTTTCTATTAACCTGTCCTTGTTTTGAAACCAAGACTCAGTAGAATTATCAACAAATTCAGATATCGCGGTCGATGGATTGTAACTTAATCTTTGATATTGGCGCAATAATTTATACAACTCGGGTAACATTACAACTTGATTTATTTGATTATGCATACATACTATCTCCTTCCACAAAATTAACAAATTTTTCAAACACAGTTCGTATTACATCAACATTAACCGCATTGCCAAATTGCTTATAAGCTAATCTAACATTCTTATTTATTTTAAAATTTTGCGGAAAACTTTGAAGATTTGCAGCTTCCCTAGGGGTAATATATCTTCTATATTTACCTATAATAGGAACATGAACAATTGCAACTAATGCTGGAAACTCAGTTGGTTGTTTAACTCTTACTCCAGATGGTCTAAATTGAATAATTCCTTCAAAAACTGAGTTAATTTTATTATTTACTTGCCATTCAAATTTTCTATGTGTGGCTTTAACCCAATTAAGATAATCATATTGTTTTCGCCATAAATCTATTTCATCTTTATACTTTTTATAGAAATTTCTATTTTTCATTATAATATTTTGTTTCCAATTAGGCATATTTGAAATATCATATTCTTTATCAAATTCTACTTCCCAAATTGGAAATCCTATTTTTTCATTAATTTTAAGTATTTGAATAAAATCATCCCACATTGTAAGAACTTTCTCTTCATATTCATTAATCTTAAAATTATCAAGTTTATACTCATCTGTGTCCTTATTGACAATAATACTATTCATATCACAAGAATTTTTAGGTTTTTTTTCTATATTAATATCAATATCCCTATCGAAATGATCTATTTTCACTCCTAAAATTACTGCACGTTCCCGTAATTGTGGAATTCCAAAATAATGTGGACTAACTATTAGTGGTGTATTAATAACATTGTAACCTAATTTAATAAGTGATCTTCTTATTTTTTCCCACGTTCTTTTTTGATCATGAGAAACTAAATTTCTTACATTTTCAAGTAGAATATACTTCGGTCCTCCATAAGAATCAACATGATGTTCTAAAATTCTAACTATATCAAAATAAAGAGTGCCTCTAATATCATCAAATCCCTTTTGAAAGCCAGCTTTTGAAAAAGACTGACATGGAAATCCAGCACATAAAACATCGTGTTCCGGTATAACCTCAGGACCTAATTTTGTTATATCACTAAATGCACTAATTTCATAATTTTCAAAATATGTTTGGGCAGTTTCTTGTTGAATTTCAGATGCAAATACACATTCACCATTTAATTGTTTCATAGCTTGATGAAATCCACCGATACCTGCAAATAAATCAACGTACTTAAAACCTTTTTTAAAAAACTTATTCATTTCTAAACTCCCTAAAATAATTTATATATTTCTCAACAAATTTTGAAAAGTATTGTATTTTGAACACCCATATTATATTTTGTGCTGACACGCCTTCATAAAATCCGTTTTCAAATCCTCTTTGTAAATGATTTATAGTAACATAACATGACCTGTTAGTATTATGCTTAGTGTATCTATAAAAATCCCAAGCAACAAAAATAGGATTATTATCAAAATTATAATATCCTAAAAGAAACATAGCTTGGTTTTGATTAGTTGTAATTATTTTTTCTGGAGAACTGTATAGGATATTAATCACCTGGACTCTTTTAATGTCAATTTTATCTTTCCAGCCTGAACCAGTGATGTTTCTAATATTCACTACAAATCTATAATCATTTTCATTGTTGTCTCGCACAATAACCTCAATAGGTGATTCAGTTGGTAAACTAGATTTAATAATTATGAAATTGTTTTCGATAAGTAAATCAATAAAAATATCATATAATTCTTTTTTGGTGTATTTTTTATCCTCAGCTTTAATAATATAAGAATTACTTAAAATTTGCTCATATTGTATTGCCATAATTACCCTCGTTACATTTTTTTATTAATTTTGTTTTAATTATATCATATATTACAATATTTTACAATGTTTCATGGAAAACTTATTAATCTATTCAGATACACAGATAGTGTAAAATATTTTGTGTAAATGGATTAGAATATCTTTATTGAT
>DUUN01000694.1 GCA_012841535.1 Gallicola sp.
AAAACCAATTAATTCCCAATTATTAACATCTATTTGTTTTTTTGAAATAAAATCCTCTTTTTCATATTTTATTTTTTCTAAGGATATACTTTCTTCTGTATTTTCCTGATTTGAATAACAAATATTATCATCTGCATTGGCAATATAAATACTTCCCTTATAGATGGTGCTTTCTATGAAAATATCGTTTAAGGTTGAGGTTAATACCTCAACAACAACAGCTCCTATAACTTCTGGAGAAATCCTATCTTGAATAGGAAATACTAAACTCAATGTTGGCTTATTTAAGTTCTTGACTAATAGGGAAGGATTATTCGGTTCAATCCATAAACTTTTATTCTCATTAACAACTTTTTTGTACCAATCAAAATTCCTATATTCCTCTTCCCTTAAGGATTTATTACTACCACGGAAAATAGAACCGTTTTCACCAAGAACAAATATACCATCTATTTGATTGGAGAATTGTTTCATATACAGGATTTTCTGATTATATTCTAATCGCTGCTTAAACATATCCTGTTTAGTTTCTGGTAGAGGTAATCTCAATGCTTTTTGAATTTCACTATCCATGGCTACCATTTCAGCAACATTTTCCATATTCATTAATAGATTACTCAAATCGTTTGCACTTTTATCAACAGCTGATTCTGTTGATGCAATTGTCATAGATTTAATATGGGATAATGAAATATTGTATATAATAAAAAACGAAAATAAGAGTATTGCAAACAAAACTAAACTACTTAGTAATATTTTAGTTCTAACGGACTTAAATTTCATATTTTTCTCCCTGTTATAATTTAATATAAAAAATCTCTATAAATATATTTTACTTATTTTTAACAACACTTAAAACTAGATTATCATATTTTAAGATTAATATCACTATCCATAAAATAAAAAGTCCCACCTGAGGTGAGACTTACTTTAAAGATTATTAACTTTCTTTTTATCATTTATTTCTTTTATCCTAGCTGGATTAAATTTAAATTCATGGTCTATATCCAATAATCCGTTGGTTTCTTGTTCAATATCTGTAGCTTGAGTATAGCAATAACCACAAATTATATCTGATTCATAAATAGAATCCATAATTCTCTCATAGGTGGAAATAAACTCCTCTTCACTTCTTGCAAAGGTATAACCCCAGTCATCTGAATTATCATTTGCCATTGAAATTCCACCAAACTCAGTAATCATAAAAGGTTCTCCATTATATTTAAAACCCTTAGCATAAGGTAGTTTTTCTACAATATTATGCATTTCATCAATGTTTTTTAAACTTCTAGAGAAAAGTTCATGTTGCTTATAGTCTTTGTCTACACCATGTTTATAGGTATGTAGGGCAGCAATATCTGTTACGGTTTGCTCCCAACCATCGTTACCTATTGCAAGTCTACTTTGGTCTAAACTTTTAGCTAAATAATATAAGGATTGGGAAAAAGCTTGTTGAAATAAATTATCATAAATTTTAGGTACTCCCCAGCTTTCATTTAACATTCCCCAAACTACTATACTTGGGCTATTGTAATCCCTTTTTATTACATCACACCATTCCTTAGTAAAATTACTTGCTGCTTCTGGAGTGTAACTCCAAAAACTTGCCATTCCAATCCAAACTAAAAATCCCAATTTATCTGCCCAATATAAAAATCTTGGATCTTCTACTTTTTCATGCTTTCTACATCCATTAAAGCCCATTTCTTTAAATTTAATAATATCGGTTTTATAATCTTCATCTTTAGGAGCAGTAATTAATCCATCCTTCCAATAACCCTGGTCTAAAATTAATTTATTATAATAAGGAAGATTATTTAAATAAAATTTTCCATTTTCAATGTGGACTTTTCTCATACCAAAATAGCTTTTAACTTGGTCTTTAATGATATTATTATTTAATAATTTTATTTCAACATCATATAAAACAGGATTTTCTGGAGTCCAATATCTACCAGTAAAATGAAAACTACCTTCCATTGCCCTATTTCCAAAAACGTCTATTACAATTTTATTTTGTAATTGATTACATTTAATTAAGGTATCATTAACTATTTCATCTTTAAATTTTATTTGAAAATTAACTTCACAGGGTAATTTACATTTTTTATCTAAGTCAAACCTTATTTCAACTTCTCCCCTATCTATATTAGGAGTCATATGAACATATGAAATATGTGAATCATCAACAGGTTCTAACCAAACGGTTTGCCATATGCCTGTACTTGGAGTATACCAAATAAATTCACTTTCCTCTTTCCAAAATTGTTTTCCTCTTGCAATTGTATCGTCCTTTAATGGATCGTAAACCTCTACTGTTAATACTTGTTCACCATCTTTTAAAAAACGTGTTATATCGAAACTAAAGGAGGTATTTCCACCTTTATGTGAACCTACTTTACTATTGTTAAGAAAAACCTCACAACTATAGTCTACTGCACCAAAGTGTAATATTATATTTTTTCCATTCCATTCACTAGGAATATTGAATTTTCTTTCATAGACTACAAAATCCGTTCTTATTCTTTCATTAATTCCACTTAATTTACATTGAGGAACAAAGGGAACATTTATTTTTGTATTTTTATCATCATACTTAAAGTCCCATTCTCCATTTAAATTAAGCCAGTCTTTTCTTACAAAATTTGGACGTGGATATTCTTTTCTCATAATATACCTCCTATAGATATTAATATTGATAATTTTATTATATCTAAATCTAAAAATAAAACATTTTAATAATATCTATACTTATATTGATAAACTATAATCTTTTAAATAAATTAAAAAACAAGAGCCTTTACTCTTGTTTTTGTTACAATATGAAATTAAAAGGATTTTTCTAATTTTTCTATCATTTCATCTATATTGTTGTTGTCTATTATTAATGGTGGTAAAAATCTTAAAACATTTCCTTCTGCTGTTCCTATAACTAATCCATTATCTAAAGAATTTTTTACTATATCTCCAGCTTTTTTATCGGAAGATAGTTTTAGTCCTCTCATTAATCCAATACCTTTTTTCTCTAAAATAAAATCATACTTGTTAACTAATTCATCTAATTTCTTTTCAAAGTACTCTGATGTTAGATTAACCTTGTCTATAATTTTATCTTCTTTAAAAATATCTATTACTGTAGAAATAGCTTTTCCAGCTAAAGGATTACCACCATAAGTTGTACCATGGTCACCTGGCTTTAATGAAGCTTTAGCAGCTTTCTCATTTAAAAGAAACGCTCCTACCGGAATTCCATTACCTATAGCCTTTGCAGTAGTTACAATATCTGGTTTTATACCTAATTCTAAATACCTATAAAAACTACCTGTTCTTCCTACTCCACATTGTATTTCATCTAGAATTAATAAAATATTCTTTTCATTGCAAATAGATTCTAATTCCTTTAAAAATTTACTATCTGCTACAGTTAATCCACCTTCTCCTTGAATAGGTTCTACAATTATTGCAGCAGTTTTTGAATTAATTAGTTTTTTAACACTATCTATATTATTTATTTCTGTAAACTTAACTCCTGGTAGTAAAGGATAAAAAGGCTCCCTGTAAGATTCATTACCTGTTACAGACAGTGCACCTATTGTTCTTCCATGAAAAGAGTTCTTAAATGCTATAATTTCATATTCATCTTTTCCATTTTTTTCATAGGCAAATTTTTTTGCTACTTTTAAGGCTCCTTCTATTGCTTCAGCTCCACTATTTGTAAAAAACACCTTAGACATTTTACTAACTTCTATTATTTTTTCTGCAGCAATTGCAATTTCTTCTGTATAAAATAAGTTAGAAGTATGTAGTAAATTTTCTACCTGCTCCTTAATACTATCTATGAATTTTTTATTACTATATCCTAAACCAATTACTCCTATACCACTTAAAAAATCTAAGTATTTTTTATTTTCATTATCATAAAGATATACATCTTCTCCCTTTTTAAAAACTACTGGGAAGCGATTATAGGTTTTTAAAATATTTTCTTCTGCTAAATCTATATATTTATCCATTACTACTCCTTTATCTATAAATTAATGTTCCTATACCCTTTTTAGTAAATATTTCCAATAAAAGACTATGCATTTTTCTACCATCTAAAATATGGACTCTTTTTACACCATTTTTAGCCGCCCTAATACAATTTTCCATTTTAGGTAACATTCCACCATTAATTTTTCCTTCCCTAATTAATTTTTGTGAATCACTTACCGATATTCTGGAAATTAAGGAACTCTCATCATTAAAATTCAAATAAAAACCTTCTGTATCCGTTAAAAAAGCAAGTTTTTCAGCTTCTAAAGATATTGCTATTTCACTAGCAGCCTCATCGGCATTTATATTGTACATCTTATAATTTTTATCTAATCCTATAGGACAAATAACCGGTACATAATCATCTTTTAGTAAAGTATTAATTAATTGTGTGTTCACCTTTGTAATATCTCCGACAAATCCTATATCTACATTATCTATTTCCTTCTTTTTAACACGTAACATAGAGCCGTCTTTTCCACTTAATCCTACTGCCTTTACTCCTAAGCTTTCCATATGGGAGACTAGGCCTTTATTAACTCCTCCAAGAACCATTTCTACTATTTTCATTGTGTCTGAATCGGTTATTCTAAATCCATTATAAAATTCAGATTTCATTCCATTTAATTCAACCCATTTAGTTATTTCTTTTCCTCCACCATGGACAATTACAGGATGAATTCCAACGGATTTTAACAAGGCAACATCTCTCATTACACTTTCCTTCAGAGTTTCATCTAACATAGCTGAACCACCATATTTAATTACAATTACCTTGTTATGAAATTTTTGTATATAGGGTAAAGCTTCAATTAAAATATTGGCCTTATCCTCCACTAAATTTGAATTTAAAGTATCTATCATGATCTATACTCTCCGTTTATTTTTACATATTCATAGGTTAAGTCACAACCCCAAGCCGTTGCTTCGTAACTTCCTTCTTTTAGATTAATTAATGCTAAAACTTCCTTTTGGGATAATATTTCTACAGCCTTTTCTTCATTAAAATTTTCAGCTACTCCATTTTTAACAATTTCTATATTTCCAGCCTTACTTATGAAATTTAAATCTACCTTAAAAGGATCAAAGTTTTCTCCTGCATAACCCATTGCACAGAAAATTCTTCCCCAATTAGCATCATTTCCAAATAATGCTGCCTTAGTTAAATTAGAAGTTACAACTGATTTAGCAAGTTTTTTAGCTTGATTTGTAGAAGAGGCTCCTTTAATCTTAACTTCAAATAATTTTGTTGCACCTTCCCCATCTTCAGCGATTTTTTTCGCCAAATAAGTTAGAACATATTTTAAGGCATCTTTAAATTTTAAAAATTCTTTATCTTCCTTAATAATTTTTTTATTTTCTGCTAGTCCATTAGCCATAACTAAAACTGTATCATTTGTAGACGTATCTCCATCAACTGAAATCATATTAAAAGTATCTTCTACTATTTCTTTTGTACATTCTTTTAAAAGTGAATCATCAATATTAACATCTGAAGTAATAAAAGCCAACATAGTGCACATATTTGGGTGAATCATTCCTGAACCCTTACATATACCAGCTATTTTTACTATTTTATTATCTAACTCTAGTTCAACTGCTATTTCTTTCTTTTTAGTATCTGTAGTTAAAATAGCATTTGCTGTTAAATTAGCACTTTCCTCTGAATTATTTAAATTATCTTTTAATAATTTAACGCCTTTCTTTATTTTATCCATTGGTAATTTAGAACCTATTAGTCCTGTTGATGCCAGTAAAATAGAATTCTTATCTAAAGCAAAAATTTTCTCAGCTTCAATTGCAGTTTCTTCACAATCCATTAGTCCTTCTTTACCTACTGCTGCATTAGCAATACCACTGTTAATAATTACCAGCTGAGATTTTAAATTATCTTCAACTATTTTTCTATCCCAAACTACCGGTGCTGCTTTTACTATATTTTGTGTAAAAGTACCAGCTATACTTGCTGGTACTTCACTGTATATTGCAGCCATATCCAAACTATCGACTTTTATTCCCGCCTTAACTCCTGCAGAATAAAAACCCTTTGGAGAAACAATACCTCCCTTAATTTCTCTCATATACACTCCTTATCTATTATGGGAACAAAGGAATTTGTTCCAATCCCTCATTCTCTTTTAAACCATACATTATATTCATATTTTGTACAGCCTGCCCTGCTGCACCTTTTATTAAATTATCTATTGCAGAAACAACAATTACTCTGTTTGTTCTACTATCAATTTTAAAATTAATATCTACAAAGTTACTACTTGAAACCCACCTAGTTTCTGGAAATACATTTTCATCTAAAAGTCTAATAAAAAACTCATTACCATAATATTTATTATAAATTCCCTTTATGTCAGAATAATTTAAATTATCTAATAAATTTAAATAGGAAGTAGTTAAAATACCCCTGTTCATAGGAACTAAATGGGGAGTAAAATTCACTAAAACATCTTCCCCGGCTCCATAGCTAAGTTGTTCCTCAATTTCTGGTGTATGTCTATGATTTGTAATTCCATAGGCCTTAATACTTTCATTTACTTCACAGAATAAGGTCGAAACCGAACTGCTTCTTCCAGCTCCTGATGTACCTGATTTTGCATCAATTACAATACTATTTAAATCCACTACTTTTTCTTTAACTAGTGGGTATAGGGAAAGAATAGATGCTGTAGTATAACAGCCTGGATTAGCTAAAATTCTAGTTTCTCTAATTTCTTCTCTATTAATTTCACACAGACCATATACTGCTTCACCAATATAGTCTGGAGATTTGTGGTCTAAATTATACCATGCCTTATATATTTCTAGATCTTTAATTCTAAAATCAGCACTTAAATCAATTACTTTTACCTTACTTAAGAGTTCTTCATTTATTATTCCCGAACAATACCCTTGTGGAGTAGCAGTAAATATTAAATCTACTTCATCAGCTAATTTATTAATATCTCCTCCAACACATTTCTTATCTAATAGTTTAAAAAAATTACCATAGATTTTATGGTAATCCTCTCCAAGATAACTTTGTGAATATAACCATTTAATTTCAACTTCTTTATGCTGTAATAACAACCTTACTAATTCTCCACCAGCATAACCGGTTGACCCAACAATTCCAACTTTTATCATTTAATTCATCCCTTATATAAAATATTTAATATATTATATCATAAATAATAACAATCTTCTATAATTCATTAACGGCAAAAAAAGCAAGGACTAAATCCTTGCTTTCTCTAGTAAATCTTTAATTTCTTCTTCAGAAAAATTATATTTTTTATTACAATAACTACAGGTTAATTCAATATGATGATCTTCTTCTATTATTTTATTAAGTTCCCCTTCTCCAATAGATAATAATGCATTTTCTATTCTATCTCTATTACAGTCACATTTATAGTTTCTATCTTCTATTTCTAAAACTTCAACTTCCATTTCCTTGAAAAATATATTTAAAATTTCCTCAGGAGATTTATATTGGTTAAATAATGAACTTACTGATGGAAGATTATTTATACATTTTTCCAACATATCTATATCTTCATCTGTATAACCAGGTAAGGCTTGAATGAAAATACCACCTGCTGATTTTACTGAATAGTCAGTATCAACTAAAACACCTAGAGTAACTACTGTAGGTAGCTGATCTGATTGATAGAAATAATTTGCAAAGTCCTCTGCTATTTCTCCTGAAATTAAGCTTGTTTGACCTGTATAAGGTTCGCCAAAGCCAAAATCATGTATTACTGCCAATGCTCCATTTTTCCCTACAAAAGAGCCTACATCCAATTTGCTATTTTCAGCAATACTTGGAATATCTATTTGAGGATTTTGAATATATGATTTTATGTTTCCTTTAGAATTTATTTCCGAAATAAGCATTCCAGAAGGACCATCACCCTTAATTTTTAAAATAATTTTTTCTTTTTCATTTTTTATATCCGAGCCCATTATTGCTGCCATAGTAGTTAATCGACCTAATGCAGCTGTGGCAGTTGTAGAAGTATTATGAGTTTTTCTCATTTCTTCTATTATCTCAGTAGAATTTATAATAAAAAATCTTATTGTTTCCTTTTTATTAATTGCCCTATATAATTTACTCATATATCCTCCAATTACAAAAGCCCCTAAATAATTAGGGGCTTTGGTTTACTTCTAAAAATATTTCTGTAATTTATAACTTAACTACATTAGAAGCTTGTGGACCTTTTGTTCCTTCAACTACTTCGAATTCAACATCTTGTCCTTCATCTAAAGTTCTGAACTCTCCATTATCTTCTAAAGCTGAATAATGAACGAAAACGTCTTCTCCTTCTTCTGTAGATATAAATCCAAATCCTTTAGTTGCATTAAACCATTTTACTTTGCCTTTAGCCATTAAAAAAATCCTCCAAAAAAAATAAACGAACTCAACGATAATGTCCATCGTTGATACGCGTAGCTTTGCTACAATTCAACTATACCATATTTAATTCTAAATTGCAAGAAATACTAAAACGTACATATTATATTTTATAGATTATTTAATAGCTGTAAACAAAATTCTTTGGGTTTTTTCATTAACCTTATTTCCACTATCGAAGTCTTTAAAAGAAATATTTCTAAAACCAACTTTTTTTAATAATTCTATTATAAAGTCTAGGGAATAAATTTTTTCACTTTGCTCTTCTCTTATTCTTCTGTATAATCCATTTTCCTCTATAAAAAAATCTAAAACAAAATCAACTATATTTTCTTCTTCATCTAAAAAATTTTGCCATGTATAGAATATATTTTCATGTTCAAATACAAAGGTATTATTTCCTAGAACTTCCATTAATTTATTTTCAGAATTAATATCAAAAATAAAAGCAGAATCTTTTTTTAAACTATTATAAACATTTTCAAATGCTAGTAACAATTCTTTCTCATCTAATATATAATTTATTGTATCTAGTGTACTTATAGCTAAATCAAAGGAATTTTCTAAAGTAAAATCTATAATATTTGCGTTTAATAAGCTTATGTCCTTTTTACCTATAAGATTATTACTGGCAATTTCCAGCATTTTTTGACTTAAGTCAATTCCAATATAGGAATCTGTTTCAAAATTCATTCTTTTAGTTAAATTCCCAGTACCTATTCCTATTTCCAGTATATTTCTTGGAATAATATTATATTTGTTTAATTCTATCTTTATAGTATTGTAATAGAAATCATAATCTATATCAAAAACTAATTTATTGTAAATTTCTGCAAAGTCACTATACATATTTCTCTCCACTATTACTATTCTTCATTAAAAAACCTTTTTAAATTCTCCAACTAAATATAAGGAGCCTGTTATTAAAACTAAATCTTCCTTTTTAACATTATTTAATATAAATTCCTTAATTTCTTTAAGATTGGTTAAAATGTGATACTCTTTATTCTGTAAATTAAGTAATTTAATTAACTTTTCCGGCTCTATAGCTCTTTCATAATCAATTTTTGTAAAAATAACAGTTTTCGCCCTTAATATAATCTTCTCTAATTTATTAAAAATATTTTTATCGTTCATTGAGCCTACTATTAAAATAAAATCTTCAAGATTAAGATATTTAATATTTTTATTTAAAATTTCTAAACCTTCATCATTGTGAGCTCCATCTACAATTACAGTTGGATTGCTATTTATTTTTTCCATTCTTCCTTCAAATTGAAGCTTATTTATTATTGACTTTATAATAGTTTTATTATAAGCAATATTTAATAATAAAAAAGCCTTTAAAGCTAAACAAATATTATATATTTGATGTTTTCCAATCATTGATGTATGAAATTCTTCTGACAAGAATATAAAATCTGAACCATTAATGTCCATCTTTAAAAATTTTATATCTTTTTTATTTAGAAAATCTAAGACAGCCTTTTTATTAAAAGCCTCTTTTTCTATAATTTCATCAACCTCTCTGGTATGACAATAGGAAACAACCTTTGAATAGGGTTTTATTATACCGGATTTATGGTAGGCTATTTCCTCTAGAGAATTTCCTAAAATATTTGTATGGTCATAGGCAATAGTAGTTATAATAGATAGAATATTATTTGAAAAAATATTTGTAATATCAAATCTTCCACCTATTCCAGTTTCCAATATTAAATATTCAACTTTTTCATGCTTAAAGACAAGTAAAGCCACTAGAAATGACAATTCAAAATAGGTTAAGCTATTTTTCAACTTATCTGATAACTTATCTTTTATTATTTCTGTAATTTCTATAAATTTTTCCTTTGAAATAATATTATTATTAACTTTAAATCTTTCTCTATAATCTATTAGATGGGGAGAAATAAAATGACCAACTTTTTTACTGGAATTTGCAATAAAATTACTTAAAAAAGTTCCAACTGTCCCTTTTCCATTTGTTCCTGCTATTTGAATAATTTTAAAATCCGATTCGTCTATATTAAAAAGAGCAAGGACCTCTTTAAAGTTATTTAAGTCCTTGCAATGTCCATATTTTACATCTTCCAAATATGCTAAAGCTTCATCAAATTCCATTATAATTTTGCCTTAATTCCTTCTATTGAACTATTTACCTCTTCAAGCATACCTTCATATTTTACCAATTTATCTCTTTCTTCCTGTACAACTTTTTCAGGTGCTTTAGAGGTAAATTTTTCATTTGATAATTTTCCACTAGCTCTTTTAATTTCTGACTTAAGTTTTTCAGCTTCCTTTTCTAATCTTTCTAACTCTTTAGAATAGTCAACTAAATCAGCTAAAGGTATAAAAATCTTAAATTTATTTTGAACTATAGAAATTGCATCTATGTTTTCGTCTAAATCCTCTTCTAAAAACTTAACACTTGAAGCTCCACCTAAAGTTTTAAAATGTTCTGTTAACTCTTTTAAAGTATCTATTGAATTCCTATCCTTACTACTAAATATTAATTCAGCTTTTTTACTTGGGGCAATATTTAGTTCAGCCCTTGCATTTCTAATGGATTTAATTGCATTTATCATTATATCTATTTTTTCTTCTTCATTTATAAATTCATAGCTTGACTCGTATTTTGGCCAAGTTTCATTTATAAGCATGTCCTTTTTATTAGGCATTATAGAATAGATTTCCTCAGTTATATAAGGCATAAAAGGATGAAGTAACTTTAAAATTATATCTAATACATGGATTAATGTACTTTGAGCCTTTATACTTCTTTCTAAATCTGAATTATAAAGTCTAGTCTTTACTAATTCAATATACCAGTCACAAAACTCGTTCCAAACAAAATCATAAATCTTATCTGCTGCCAGTCCAATTTCATATTTATCTATATTTTCATCTACATTTTTAATTAGATTATTAGCACGTGAAATTATCCACTTATCTACATTTTCAAGTTCCAAGTCATCAATATTTTTTATATTATCCTCATCTAAATTCATGAAAATAAAACGAGTAGCATTCCATAATTTATTAGCAAAGTTTCTGTTGGCTTCTACCCTCTCCATATAAAATCTCATATCATTACCTGGGGAGTTACCTGTAACTAATGTAAATCTTAAAGCATCTGCACCATATTGGTCAATTACTTCTAATGGGTCAATACCGTTATTTAAGGACTTACTCATTTTTCTTCCCTGGGAATCCCTAATTAGCCCAGTAAAATATACATCCTTAAAAGGTACTTTTCCCATATTGTATAATGATGAAAACACCATTCTAATTACCCAGAAAAATATAATATCATATCCTGTAACTAAAACATCCGTTGGGAAGAAATACTCTAAATCAGGTGTTTTTTCAGGCCAGCCTAAAGTTGAAAATGGCCAAAGGGCAGATGAAAACCAAGTATCTAAAGTATCAGGGTCCTGTCTTAGATTTGTACTTCCACAAGTACATTTCTCAGGTCTTTCCTTGGAAACTATTATTTCTCCACAATCATCACAATAGTATATTGGAATTCTATGTCCCCACCAAAGTTGACGTGAAATAGTCCAATCCCTAGTTCCTGTAAGCCAATTTTCATAAACCTTGCCAAGTCTGGAAGGTATTAAATTAACTTCACCGTTTTTATATACTTCAAGGGCTTCTTTAGCGAAGTTCTCCATTTTCACAAACCATTGTTTAGAAATAACCGGCTCAATTACAGTTCCACATCTTTCACAATGTCCTACAGAATGTTCATGATCTTCAATTTTATCTAAAAGTCCTAATTTTTCTAAGTCCGCTACAATAGCTTTTCTTGCTTCAAGTCTTTCCTTTCCGGAATATTTTCCATAACCTTCTGGAATATAACCCTTTTCATCAATAACTACACATTGACCTAAATTATGTCTAGCTCCAACTTCAAAGTCATTAGGGTCATGGGAAGGAGTAATTTTAACCATTCCTGTTCCAAATTCCATTTCAACATATTCATCGGAAATAATTGGGATTTCCCTATTTACTAAAGGTAAAACCAAAGTCTCTCCTACAATGTCCTCGTAGCGTTCATCATTAGGGTTAACTGCAACAGCTAAATCTCCTAACATTGTTTCAGGTCTTGTTGTAGCAATTACTATATATCCTTCTTTGTTTTTAAAGGGATATCTTATATGCCATAATTGCCCACTTTCATCTTTATGAACAACTTCTGCATCTGAAACTGCCGTACCACAACTTACGCACCAATTTACAATTCTATCTCCTCTATAAATTAAGCCGTCCTTATACATTTTTATAAAGACTTCTTGAACTGCATTAGAAAGATTTTCATCTAAGGTAAAAGCTTCCCTAGACCAGTCACAGGAAACTCCTAATTTTTCTAATTGGTTTTTAATATTTCCACCATACTCGTAGGTCCATTCCCAAGCTTCTTTAAGAAATTCTTCTCTTCCAAGTTCAGCCTTTGTTTTTCCTTCACTTTCAATTTTTTGAACTACCTTCATTTCAGTAGAAATACTTGCATGGTCTGTACCTGGAACCCATAAGGCAGAATATCCCTGCATTCTTTTTCTTCTAATAAGAATATCTTGTAAGGTGTTATTTAATGCATGGCCTAAATGTAAATTACCTGTTACATTTGGAGGTGGCATTACAATTGTAAATGGTTTTTTGTTTTCATCTATTTTAGCAACAAAATATTGTCCATCTTTCCAAGTTTTATAAATTCTATCTTCAAAACTCTTAGGATTATAATTCTTATCTAAATTTTTCAACTATCTTCTCCTTATTAATATTAAAAAATACTATTTAACTATACTATTTCTTTTAGTAATAAATTTATAATTAAGTAAAATCATAATAAAAAAACCCTCCATCCTTAGGACGAAGGGTTCGCGGTACCACCTAATTTTCATAATAAATATGACTCTCTTAATTATAAAGTAATTAACTTTAACACTCCAAAGCAACCTTCATTTAAAAATTACTTAGGAAATTTTCACCAACATTTCCCTCTCTGTAAAGATTTTTAAATTACTCCTCTTTTTCACAGTGTATTTATATTCAACTATAAAAGATTTTACAATAAATAAATTATAAAATCAAGATATGAAAGGATTGCTTATCCTTTCTCTACCAATTGTACTATCTGAATTATGTCCAGGATGAATTATTAAATCATCGTCTAACAGCATTAATTTATTAAGAGATTCGTTTAACTTTTC
>DUUN01000367.1 GCA_012841535.1 Gallicola sp.
AAGCAAGCAGAATTAAAGTATTCTGAAAATTAGGAGGTTAATAAATGAAAGAATTATATTCGTTACAAGATATATTTAATCAAAGGTTATTTAGAATTCCTGATTATCAAAGAGGATATTCATGGACGGAACAACAATTAAATGAATTCTGGGAAGACGTTATTAACCTTCCGATTGGTAGAGAACACTATACTGGAATGATCTCATTAAGAAAAATAAATAAGGATGAAGCCAAAAATTGGACCGAAGAATTATGGCTTATTAATAACTGGGGATATTCTGCATATCATGTTGTTGACGGACAACAACGTTTAACTACTTTTATTATACTAATAAATGAGATAGTTAAATTTTATAAAAGTCTACCAGAAAACGAAGGTAAAGGATATGAAAATATTTTTATCAACAGTTTACCTTTAAGTGAAATTATTAAAAGTTATTTGTGTATAGTAAAACCAGATTCAGAAGGACAATTAAAAACTTTCAAATTTGGATATGAGGTAGATAATCCAAGTTATGAATTCTTTAAATACAAAATATTAGAAGCTGATATTCCTGGCGATATTCAAGAAACTTTCTATACACTAAATTTAGAGAAAGCTAAAGAATTTTTTGCTAATATTTTAGAAGAAACATATAAAGAATATGGACTTCAAGAAATAGAAAAATTATTTGTTAAATTAACACAAAAACTAATGTTTAATATATATAACATCAATGATGATTTTAATGTGTTTATAGCATTTGAAACTATGAACAATAGAGGTAAAAGATTATCAAATTTAGAGTTATTAAAAAACAGATTAATATACTTAACAACATTATTTAATAATGAAGAAGATGTTAGAGTTTCAACAAGAAACAAAATTAATGATACATGGAAAACTGTATATGGATGTTTAGGAAAAAACAAACAAAAAGCATTAAGCGATGATGAATTTCTACAAGCTCATTGGATTATATATTTTGGATACAGTAGAGCTAAAAAAGATAATTATAGTGACTTCTTATTAAAACAATATTTTACGCAAAAAAGAATTTTGGATAAAGTTAATTTTAATGAACAATTAGATGATATCAATGCTGAAATAAATGAAGAAGCTTTTATTGATGAACCAGTAGAAGAAACTGTAAGTTATGTTGATAAATCAATTAAGGATAAATTAACAATTGGTGATGTTGGAAATTATATTGATAGTATGAAAAATTTAATTCCATATTGGTACGATATGACATTCCCAACTCAATCATCGTTTTCAAAAGAAATTAAGGTTTGGTTAGATAGAATAAATAGACTTGGTTTTGTTTACTTTAAACCTTTAACAACAGTTGTTCTTTCTAAAAAGGATATTACAGATTCGGAAAAAGTAGAATATTTAAAAGCTGTTGAAAGATTTATATTTATGCATTTCAGATTATCAGGATATTTTTCTACATATAAAAACAGTTTTTACTATAATTTAGCAAATAGTTTATATAAGGGAGAAAAAGATATTAATTATGTAATTAAAGAATTAAATAATATTGATTATTTAAATAAAGATAATGTACTTAATATAAATGCTGTTTTAAATAATATTATAAGATTATTCAAAAACTATAAAGGATATTATAGTTGGTCAACAATTAGATATTTTTTATATGAATATGAAACATACTTAATGGACAATCAAGCTAATCAAAAAATATATCCAGAAGATATATTTAAGAAAGACGAAAAAGATAAGGTGTCTATAGAGCATGTATATCCACAAACTCCAACAGTTGAGTACTGGATAAATAGATTTAAAGATTACACTGATGAACAAAAAAATTATCTTACAGGCTCATTGGGAAATTTATTACCATTATCTTTAAGTATAAATATTCAACTTCAAAATGATTCGTTTGATAATAAGAAAAATGAAAGATACTACAAAGGATCACATTGTGAAATTGAAGTTAGTCATTTTGAAGAATGGACTCCTGAATCAATTTTAAAACGTGGTAAAAAAATGCTTGAGTTTATGGCTGAAAGATGGAATTTTAAATTTAATAATGAATATGATAAAGTTAAATTATTAGGTTTAGATTTTATGGAAGATCAACCGGATGATTATAATGACGAATTGCAAAGATATTATGATGATGAATTAGAAAATGGTAATGAAGACGATTCATTGTCAAAAAGAGCAATTACAAGAGAAATGGTTGAAAAAGTATATGAACTTTCAAAACAAGTTTATGAAGGTAAAATTACTGAGCAAGAAGCAATAGATAAAGTTTCTGAATTAGGAATGAATGCAAGTAGTGCAGTTATGTATATTTATTGTTTTGATAGAATGATTAGAGGAGAAGTTTATAAACGTGGAACTTCAACCTTTGCAGCAGAATATTATATTTCAAAAATAAGAGAAGATTATGGTAGGGAATATAGTAAAAAAGCAATTGAGTCATTAGAAAAACATATTCAATATATGAAAAGTAAAAACTTTAATAATAAGAGTTTAGAAAGTGTTTTAGAAGCACAAAAAGAATTTGATTCATTATATTAGTTATAAGTCTAGAGAAATCTAGGCTTTTTGTTTTCAATAGTGATATAATATATAACTAAAATGAGGTGATACAATGTCGCATACAAGTCATTTTATAAAACGTATGAATGATTATAAAAAGTGTATGAAATTACTAAATTGTGCAAATTATGTTTATTTAGATGAAATTGATGATTTTGAGTTTAAAAAGATAAGTAAATACAATAAATCAAAATATTTATATAATAAGGTTACAAGTGATTTTAAGTTAGTAAATGAATTAATAGATAAACAAGATTTATTAAATGCTGCTACAATATTAAGAACATTATATGAAAATATTATTTATATTATAGCCAAGTCATATGATAAAAAACTTAATATAACCTTAAATACACTCCCAAGAGATTTGAGACCGATTTTAGAAGATAATTGTAAAGAAATTTTTACAGAATATTTTGGAAAAGAAGATTTTAATGAAATATATAAATACTTGTGTAAAATTGTTCATCCCTGCAGTATGAAAGAATTACTTTCGTATATGAGTAAAACTATAAAGTATAAAAATTATTTATTAAGTAACCTAAAATATACAATGTTAGTAATAGAGTATATGTATTTAAACTTTTTAAATAAAAAGGTTGGAAATAAAGAAAGTAAATTTGATTTAAATTTTATTGATCTTAGTACATATGTAAATTTAATGAACGTTAGTTATTTTATTAATGACGTAAAAGATAGTAAAAGTTTTATTAAAAGATTTTTTTACTATGATACAAACAATAAATATATAACTGATAATCAAGAAAGATTAAAAGAAGTATATAAAGCTTTAATTAATAAAAAAGAACTGGTTGAAGAGGACATAAAAGAACTAACTAAAGCGCTTGATACTCAAATTAAAGAAAGTAAATATAATGAAATTATAAGCAAAATATTAAGTGAAAAATAATATTGGGAACGAATTGGCGTTTTAAAGAATTCCTTGGGAACACATTGGGAACACTGACATAGAACAAGATAGGTAAAATAGGGTATTTTGCGATAAATTTGGCAAATGACAAAACATGAATAATGCAAAATATGCTAGAAAATTAACACACACCAAATCCCCCTGAAGAGGCCGAAAGGCCTCATTTTTTGTATAATTATGCGATTTTATAAGCAATTATTACAATTTTTTTGTAAGAAGTTACAACTTTAGATACTGTTTAGATACTGCATTTTTGTATCTAA
>DUUN01000068.1 GCA_012841535.1 Gallicola sp.
CTTGGCTTCCATACCCAGCAAACAGTTCTATAAGTCTAATCGGTTTTGTAATTTTATAAGTGGGATATAACAAATTAAATATATCTACTTGCATAGGCTAAAATGGGAGATCTAAATTATCAAGTTCTTCTTCGTGTGATTTTCCAAAATCTTGAAACGGATCACTTTCTTCATTCACGGCTTTAGCTTCTGTTGGTGTTTGCTGTTCTTCTTTTTTGCTATCTAAAAACATAATATTAAATGCTTGTACTAAAACTTTGCTTTTATTTTTCCCCTCGTGTTCCCAAGTTTGTTGGATTAATTTTCCTGATACTGCAATTTTACTTCCTTTACCACAGTATTTTTGTAAATTTTCTGCTTGTTTTTCCCACACTTGTACATCTATAAAGTATGTTTTTTGATTTTCTCCGTAACCTTCATTAACTGCTATTGATACTGTTACTACTGCTTTATTATTTTGAGTATATTTTAGTTCAATGTCTTTAGTTATATTTCCTATAATATTTACATTATTCATTATTCATTCTCCTTTTAAATACATCAGTGTTAAAATAAAACACATCCCAATCTCTATAATCATAATGCACTATTCCCATTATATCCATCAAGTGTGCAGTTTCTCTAACATCACCCATTAAGTGAAATCTTGCACCATTTACTATATACTCATTCGTAAGGTTTTCGCATATATACCTTCTGATGTCGCAAATTACTTGTTTTAGTAATTCATTTTCTTTTTCTAACTCTTTTTTAGTCATAATCTCTATTTCTTCCCTTCTTCATTTTCTAAAAATTGTTTTATTAAATTAACACTTTGTTTTTTTATGATTTTATTTATATCTTCTTTTATAAGTTCTAATTCTTCTCTTATAACATCGCCACTCAACAAATCTAATTTACTAAATATTAATTTATAGTCTTCAACTTTTAATTCTTCTTTATTTTCTAATTCTTTAACCTTAATTAAAAATTTTTGTATTCTCATGGGTGTTATAAATCGTTCTAACCAGTTATAAGGATTATCACTTAATTTGTTTTTTTTATATTTTACTTCGCTAAATTGAGTTGCTACTATTTTTACTCTTTTTGTTCCGTCAGTTGTTTTAACAACTATTCCTTCTCTTATGCTTTCTTCATCGATTAATGATTTTTGATTTTCAACATATTTCCCTATAAGTTCATCAAAATTATTAAGCACAATTTCATTTTCAATAATTGGCACAAAATTTAATAACATATTAGTAGCTAATTTTTTACTTTCTTTTGGAGTTAAATAATATCTTTGTATTTTATCTTCATCATTCATATTTTCTATTTTATATGCTATATCAAATACATAATATGGAGATATTACTCCTGACTTGGCTTTTTTATTATAAGGTATCTTCGCTTGTCCAAGCCACTCCCCAAACATTGCATATTGATTAGGTAGATTATTTAAAATATCGTTTTCGTGTTCTTTAACAAATTTTATAAAGTCTTGAAAATTTTCTTTACTATCAGTTATTTCTTGAGTTCTACTAAATAATCTTAATGTTCCGTTATCATTGAAGATAGTTGTATTGCTTCCATCTATTTTTTCTTGGATTGTTATTAAATCACCTTTTTTAAATGGAATTTTAAATTTATCGTAATTATCTGGTCTTTTTATACTTTCATATAATTTCATCGATTATTCCCTTCTTCTAATTTATTTATTTTATCTATTATTTCGTTGATTTTATCTGCTAAATATTTCCCGTTGCTTTTCATATTATTTCTAGAATAGTTATTTGCATAATTTAAGTCATTTGATATTTTTTCTATTGGTTTATCTTCTTCTATTATTTTTACTTCATAATTTAATTCTTCTTTACTCATAGATAACACACTCAGTAAATCTAAATCTGCACTTTTATCATAATAATTATCCAAATGTTCTACCCATTCAAATTTATAACACCAATGTTCTATTCTTATTTTATTTGGTACTTCTTCGCCATTTGCTTTTTTGTTTAATAAATCTATTATTTTCATTTACTCATCTCCTTTGTAATCAGCTATTTC
>DUUN01000459.1 GCA_012841535.1 Gallicola sp.
GCTAAAAACTTGATAGAAAGAGGATATAATGTTAAAATATTCACAGCGTCAACAATTCATACTACACCAATTAATATGATAACAAATGGTAGTAAGTATAAAGTAGACTATTATAATGGCGTAGAATATGTTTTTATAAAAACCAGCACCTATGATAATAGTGATTATAAAAGGGTATTGAATATTCTTCAATATTTTATTAAGGTGCCTTTTGTTACAAAAAAATTTGGTAAACCAGATTTGGTTTTTGCATCTTCACCCCATCCTTTAACTTGGATAGCAGCACAAAGAGTTGCAAAAAGAACAGGTGCTTATTTTGTAACAGAAACAAGGGACTTATGGCCAGAAACTTTTGTTGCTATGGGTAAAATGAAAAAAAATAGTATACCAGCGAAAATCTTGTATAAAATTGAAAGAAAGATGTTTGAAGCTTCTGACAGATTGGTTTTTACAATGCCTGGTGGGGCAGATTATGTTAGAGAAATAGGACTGGATCCGTCGAAAGCTGACTATATTAACAATGGTATAGTATTGAAGAATTTCTATAACGATGTAAAAAACAATAATTTTATTGATGAGGATTTATCAAACCCGAATATTTTTAAAGTTGTTTTTACAGGAGCAATAGGAAGGGCTAATGATTTAGGAAGATTTATTAGAGCCTTTGAAATAATAAAAAAAGAAGGCTATGATGATATTAAATTTTTAATTTTTGGTGACAGAGGCGAAAAAGAAGAACTAGAAGCCTACTGTAAAGAAAAGGGAATAGAAAATGTAATCTTCAAAGGCAGAGTTAATAAAAGTGAAGTTCCTTCAATTTTAACTCAATCGGACTTACAGGTATTATCCTTAGCAAATCTACCTAGCTTATTTAAATATGGATTAAGTCCAAATAAATTGTTTGAATATTTGGCTGCAGGAAAGCCTGTAATTTCAAATGGTGAATGTGGATATGATCTTTTAGAAGAAAATAAATGTGGAAAGACTGTAAAAGGCGATTCAATAGAAGATATGGCAAATGGAATTCTGTTCTTCTATGATCTGTTTAAAAATAACAGAGAAGAATACGATGTTTATTGTGAAAATGCCTTAAATCTAGTAAAAGAGTTTGATTTTTCTGTTTTAACAGATAGACTTGAAGATACTTTTAGAAAAATAAAATAGGAGGAAATATGAATATTTCTTTAATTGATTTAAAAAGACAGTATAAGACAATAAAAGAAGAGTCGGACAAGGCTGTCTTAGAGGTTTTAAATAATGCTCAATATATTATGGGTGAAAATGTAAAATCCTTTGAAAAAGAATTTTCGGAATTTTTAGGTGTAAAAAACTCCATATCTGTAGGCAATGGTACAGATGCCTTAATAATTGCCTTAAGAGCATTGGGAATTGGTCATGGAGATGAGGTTATAACAACGAGTTATACCTTCTTTGCAACAGCTGAGGCAATTAGCTATGTTGGAGCTAGACCGGTATTTGTTGATGTAGATATAGATACTTATAATATAGATACAAAATTAATAGAAGAAAAAATTAATAGCAAAACAAAGGCTATTATTGCAGTTCATATTTTCGGAAATCCATGTAATATGGATGAAATAAACAAAATAGCGAAGAGACATTCACTTTTTGTTATAGAAGATGCTGCTCAAGCAGTTGCGTCAGAATTTAAGGGTAAACAAATAGGAAGTTTATCTGACCTAGCTTGTTTCTCATTTTTTCCGACAAAAAATCTAGGCTGTGCTGGTGATGGTGGTATGATAGTTACTAACAATGATGAGCTAGCAACTATTGTAAAGGCATTAAGGGTACATGGTTCTGGAGAAAATGGACTTAGGGCCTATAATATATTAAATAATATAGATGAGGAAGTAGAAGAGGATAAATCTACCGATAATACTGTTTACAATCCTTTAAAATACTATAACTATATAATAGGACAAAATTCAAGACTAGATGAATTACAGGCTGCTCTTTTAAGAATAAAATTAAGAAAATTAGACGAGTGGACAAATAATAGAATCAAAAATGCAAAACTATATAGTGAAGGATTAAAGGATACTGATTTAGTTACTCCTGTAACTGAAAAAGATGGAAAGCATGTATATCATCTTTATATATTACAATCTGAAAGAAGAGAAGAACTATGTAATTTCTTAAAGACTAAGGGAATAGCTACTGGTATCTACTATCCAGTTCCAATGCACTTACAAAAAGTTTTTAAGCCTTTAGGCTACAAAGAAGGAGACTGTCCTAATGCAGAGTATTTATCTAAGCGAACTTTTGCACTACCTATGTTTCCGGAACTAGAAGCTGAAGAAATAAATTATATTATTAATGCTGTTAAGGAGTTTAATTAATGTCAGATTATTTTGTTCATGAATCAAGCTATGTAGACGAAGGTAGTAAAATAGGAGCTGGGACAAAAATTTGGCACTTTTCACATATTATGCCAGGGTGTATAATAGGAGAGAATTGTAATATTGGACAAAATGTTGTTATTTCTCCAGGTGTAAAATTAGGAGATAAGGTAAAAGTTCAAAACAATGTTTCAGTATATACAGGTGTTGAATGTGAAGAAGGTGTCTTCTTAGGACCATCATGTGTTTTTACAAATGTAATAAACCCTAGATCTTTAATAGAAAAAAAAGATGAATACAAAAAAACTCTTTTAAAAAAGGGAGCATCAATAGGTGCCAATGCTACAATTGTTTGTGGTAATACTATTGGGAGATTTGCCCTTGTTGGAGCAGGAGCTGTAGTCACTAAAGATATTGGTGACTATGAATTAGTAGTAGGTAATCCTGCTAGGAAAATAGGTTATGTTTGTGAATGTGGTGAAAGATTAGAAGAGTCATCTAATTCAGATAAATATAAATGCAATATTTGTGGTAAAATATATAGGTTAAAAGATAATACTTTAGAAGAAGAGGAGTAATCCAATGTCAAATATAAAAAATGAATTATTAGAAAAAATTGAATCAAAAGAATTAGTAGTCGGTGTAATAGGACTAGGCTATGTAGGACTTCCTTTAGCTGTAGAAAAAGCTAATGCAGGTTATAAGGTTATAGGATTTGATGTTTTACCAGATAAGGTAAAAATGGTAAACGAAGGTCACAACTACATAGGAGATGTAGTTGATGAAGAATTAGCTGAGTTAGTAGAAAAGGGAATGTTAAGAGCTACAGATAATTTTGAAGAAGTTGCTTCTTGTGATTTTATAGCAATTGCTGTACCAACTCCTTTAGATGAATATCAACAACCGGATATTTCCTATGTTGAAAAGTCTACAAAAGATGTTTCAAAATATTTGAAAAAAGGAAGTATTGTTGTACTAGAGTCTACAACTTACCCAGGAACAACAGAAGAATTAATGCTACCTTTACTTGAAGAAGGTTCAGGCTTAAAATGTGGAGAAGATTTCTTCCTAGCATTTTCACCAGAAAGAGTAGATCCTGGTAATAAGGTATATAAAACTAAAAACACTCCTAAAGTTGTAGGTGGAGTTGGGGAAGACTCTACAGAAGTAGCAGCAGCATTATATAGAAATGTTTTAGAAGGAGAAGTTTATACAGTTTCTTCACCTAAAATTGCTGAATTAGAAAAAATATTAGAAAACACATATAGAAATGTTAATATAGGACTTGTAAATGAATTTGCTTTAATAGCAGATAAAATGGGAATTAATATTTGGGAAGTTGTAGATGCAGCAAGAACAAAACCATATGGTTTCCAAGCATTTTATCCAGGTCCAGGAATAGGTGGTCACTGTATACCATTAGATCCATTTTATTTAACTTGGAAGGCAAAAGAATATGATTCACATATGAGAATAATTGAAGCTTCAGGATCTGTAAATGATTATATGCCTGAATGGGTTGTAGAAAGATCTATGAAAATTTTATCTAAGCATTTCAAGAAAGCTTTAAATGGCTCAAAAGTTTTAATCTTAGGTGTAGCATATAAAAATGATATTGACGATTTAAGAGATAGTCCGGCTCTTGTAGTAATAGATCATTTCCTAGAAGAAGGTGCTGAAATAGACTACTATGATGGTTATAATCCTTCCTATAAGGACAAGGACGGTAATTTAGTTTATTCATTAAAAGAAATAACACCTGAAATAGTATCTTCTTATGATTTAGTTGTAATAACAACTAATCATTCAAATGTTGATTATCAAATGGTAGCAGATAATGCGAAATTTGTATTTGATACAAGATATGCTACAAAAAATGTTGTTAATAATAAGAATAATATAGAACTTTTATAATTGGAGGCAAAAATTGCAAAAATTAAAATGTGCAATAATTGGCTGTGGTAGAATTTCATATAAACATGTGGAAGCTATTATTAATAATAGTGAAGAAACAGAACTAGTGGCTTTGTGTGATTTAATAGAAGATAGAGCCATAGCTAGACAAGAACAATATAAGGAAAAATTTCCAGAAGCTAAAGTTAGCATCTATACAGATTATAAAAAAATGCTTAAAGAAGTTGATATAGATTATGTAGCAATAGCTACAGAAAGTGGCTATCATGGTGAAATATCTTTAGATTGTTTAAATGAAGATGTTAATATTATAATAGAAAAACCTATGGCTATGACCTTAGAAGAAATAGATAGTATTAATGAACTTTCTGACAAAAAAGGATTAAAGGTAGCTGTTAGTCATCAAAATAGATTTAATCCTCCTATTCAAAAATTAAGAAAAGCAATTGATGAGGGTAAATTTGGAAATTTAATTAATGGTACTGCAAGAATTCTTTGGACAAGAGATCAGAATTATTATGACATGGCTCCATGGAGGGGAACTAAAGCTTTAGATGGTGGTACCTTAATGAATCAATGTATTCATAATATAGATTTATTATTATGGATGATGGGTTCAGAAGTAGTATCTGTAAAATCTGAAAGAGGTACATTCCTAAGGGATATTGAAATGGAAGACTTTGGAGCTATACTCTTAAGATTTGCAAATGGTTCAATTGGAATAATTGAAGGTTCAGCATGTGTTTATCCAAAGAATTTAGAGGAGACTTTAAGTATTTTTGGAGAAACTGGAACAGCAGTTATAGGTGGACTTGCAGTAAATGAAATAAAAACTTGGAACTTTGAAGACGAGAATGAAAAAGCAGATGATTTAGATTCAGGAAAAGTAGAAAATGTTTATGGCAATGGACATACTCCATTATATAAAGATTTTATTGATGCAGTAAATAATGACACTCAACCATTAGTTACTGGATATGAAGCTAGAAAACCTGTTGAAGTAATTTTAAAATCATATGAAGAAAAGAAATGGCCTTAGAATTTTCTAAGGTCTTTTTATTTGGAAATAATAATTAATTATAGAGCCTTTATTATAAAGTTATATTAAAGATAAATCTGTTAGATTATGATTTAATCCTTGGGATTAAAGACTTAGCTAGAGAAATAATAATCCTATAAAATTGTTTTATAAAAAAGAATTTTAGATTTTTACATAAGAAAACATTATGTTGAAAAAGAAGGCGATATTTTATTATAGAATGCTCCATAAAAATACGGAAGAAAATAAAGATCTGTTATATATGGATTTTAACTGCTTAGCTGAGATTTTATATTTATAAAAATAATTCCACAATATATTTATAACATTGAAAAACAAAAGATAGCAGGTCTGAAAAGGTTTTTTTAGCTATTGTAAATATTTGGAATTATTGTTAAACTATATTTAGAATTATAAACAAAAGTATGGTTATTATCATTATACGATATATTTTGTAAAACATAAAGGGGTTATGGAATATTTCATTTTGTTTAGGAAAAGTAGGCATATTTTAATTAATACATATGGGAATTAAAATATTATAGAGAAAAATATAAAATAAAATGTAGAGGTGTAATTTATAATGGAAAAGTATGTTTTTACGGTTAATGGGAAAACGTGTGAAACAGAAAAGGATATCCCACTACTTACATATCTTAGAAATGAATTAGGTTTATTTTCTGTCAAAGATGGTTGTAGTGAAGGGGCATGTGGAACTTGTTCAGTTATTGTAGATGGTAAATCTATGAGAGCTTGTGTACTTAAAACAAGTAGAGCTCATGGGAAAAATATTACAACAGTAGAAGGATTATCTGAAAAGGAAAAAGAAGCTTTTGTATATGCCTTTGGAGTTAAGGGATCTGTACAATGTGGTTTCTGTATACCAGGTATGGTTATAGCTGGAAAAGCATTAATAGATCAAAATCCAAATCCAACAGAAGAAGATATTAAAAAAGCAATTAGAGGAAATATCTGCCGTTGTACAGGATACAAGAAAATAATAGAGGGAATTGATTTAGCTGCTGCTATTCTTCGTGGAGATGAAAAAATAGATGATTTAGAAAAAGGCGAAGAATACGGAGTAGGAGAAAAAGCTTTTAGAATAGACGTAAGAGAAAAAGTTTTAGGTACCGGTGAATACTGTGATGATGTTGTAATGGATGGTATGTTACACGCTTCAGCAATAAGGTCTAAATATCCAAGAGCAAGAATCTTAGATATTGATGCAAGTAAAGCCTTAGCACTTCCAGGTGTAGTAGATGTATTAACAGCAGAAGATGTACCAAATAATAAGGTTGGCCATATACAACAGGATTGGGATGTATTTATAGCTAAAGGCGATATTTCTAGATCAGTTGGAGATGCAATTTGTATGGTAGTTGCAGAAACTGAAGAAATAATGAACAAGGCTAAGGCCATGGTAAAAATAAAATATGAAGAATTAGAACCTGTAAGAAATATAAAAGAGGCAATGGCAGAAGACGCACCTAAGCTTCATGAAAATGGTAACTTATGTCAACAAAGACATGTTACTAGAGGAGATGCTAAAAAAGCTTTAGCTGAATCTAAATACGTAGTAACACAATCCTATAGTACGCCATTTACTGAGCATGCCTTCTTAGAACCTGAATGTGCTGTAGCTTTTCCTTATAAAGATGGTGTAAAAGTATATACATCTGACCAAGGAGTTTATGATACAAGAAAAGAAATAGCTATAATGTTTGGTTGGGATGAAGATAAAATAGTTGTTGAAAATAAATTAGTAGGTGGAGGTTTTGGTGGTAAGGAGGATGTTTCTGTACAACATCTTGCTTGTCTTGCAGCAAATAAATTACAAAAACCAGTAAAGGTTAAATTAACTAGGCAAGAGTCCATTAATTTCCATCCAAAAAGACATGCTATGGAGGGAACATTTACCTTAGGCTGTGACGAAAATGGAATATTTACAGCCTTAGATTGTGATATTTACTTTGATACAGGAGCCTATGCTTCTCTATGTGGACCAGTTTTAGAAAGAGCTTGTACACATTCAGTTGGACCTTACACCTATCAAAATACAGACATTAGAGGTTATGGCTATTATACAAACAATCCACCGGCAGGAGCTTTCCGTGGTTTTGGAGTTTGTCAAAGTGAATTTGCCCTTGAATCAAATATAAACCTATTGGCGGAAAAAGTAGGTATTTCCCCTTGGGAAATTCGTTACCGTAATGCTATAGAACCAGGAAAAGTATTACCAAATGGTCAAATTGCAGACGTTTCAACAGCTTTAAAAGAAACTTTAGAAGCAGTAAAGGATGTTTATGAAGCTAACCCTGGTCGTGCAGGTATTGCATGTGCTATGAAAAACTCTGGAGTAGGAGTAGGTTTGCCAGACAAAGGTAGAGCTAGAATAGAAGTTCATGATGGAATTGTTCAATTATATACAGCAGCTTCTGAAATTGGACAGGGATGTTTTACAGTATTCCTACAAATGATATCTGAGACATTAAATATAGGTTTAGAAAGAATAAAATACATGGGATGTAACTCTGAAATAGCACCGGATTCAGGAACTACTTCAGGTTCTCGTCAAACTTTAATTACAGGTGAAGCAGTTCGTATGGCTTCAGAAGATTTAAAAGCAGACCTAGATGCAGCAGGTGGAGATTTATCTAAATTAGAAGGAAAAGAATACTATGCAGAATTCTTTGAGCCAACAGATAAGTTAGGTGCCGATAAACCAAATCCTGTAAGTCACGTTGCTTACGGTTTTGCAACACATGTTGTAATATTAGACGATGACGGAAAAGTTAAAGAGGTTCACGCTGCCCATGACTCTGGAAAAGTAGTTAATCCAATTTCAATTCAAGGTCAAATAGAAGGTGGAGTATTAATGGGATTAGGCTATGCCTTAACAGAGGATTTCCCATTAAAAGATTGTGTTCCACAAGCTAAATTTGGTACATTAGGACTTATGAGAGCAACAGATATACCACATATTAATGCGATTTATGTAGAAAAAGACGAGTTGCTACCATTTGCTTACGGTTCAAAAGGTATTGGTGAAATAGCAACTATACCTACAGCACCAGCTGCTCAAGGAGCTTATTATGCAATGGATGGTGTATTAAGAACTAAATTACCAATGGATGATACAGCTTATGTTAAGAAGAAAAAAGTAGTTAAAAAATAATTTAAAATTCTTTTAATAAAGGGATTCATTTCTATTTTAGGAATGAATCCCTTTGAATTTATAATTTATTAATAGTGCTAGAATTACCTTATAGAGAAAGTACTAGGAAAATTTCTCTGTAATACCTACAAAGGATATAAAGTCCTAATTTAGAAATAGGATAGTAACTTAAAACTGGGGAAATCAGTAGATAGAAAAGCTATTAAACTATAAAAGAGAAAAAAAGTAATCTATGAAATTATAATTTTAAAAACAAAAAATCCAGAGTAGAATTCTACTCTGGACATATATTAAATATATTATTAAAAATCTTTTACAAAATTATATAAAGTTTTTACAGGAATACCTGTAGCGCCGTAAGGAATATAACTATATGGTTTAGTTGTATAAGATGGACCAGCTATATCCATATGAGCCCAATTCTTACCTTCAACAAATTCTTCTAAGAATAAACCAGCAGTAATAGCACCACCAAATGGTCCAGTAGAATTAGTAAGATCTGCTATTTTACTCTTTAACAAATCCCTAGTTTCTTTAAAAGATGGTAATTTCCAAACATATTCTCCAGATTTTTCTGAAGCTTCTTGAATTTTATTATAAACATTGTCACTATTTGTTATTATGCCTGTTGTAACTTCGCCTAAGGCAACAATACAAGCGCCGGTTAAAGTTGCTAAATCCACAATGGTGTTAGCTTCTGTTTTAGTTGCAGCATAATATAAGGCGTCAGCTAAGGTTAAACGACCTTCTGCATCTGTGTTCTTTACTTCTATTGTAGTTCCCTTCATTGAACTAATAATATCTCCGTTTTTATAGGCATTTCCGGAAATCATATTTTCACAAGCTGCAATTAAACCAACTACATTTTGCTTAACATTGTTTTTTGCTAAAGAATACATAGTACCAATAACAGTAGCAGAACCTGCCATATCACCCATCATTGTAGCCATTCCTTCAGGGTTTTTTATAGCATATCCACCAGAATCATAGGTTAATCCCTTACCTACTAAAGCTATTAACTGACTGTTCTTGTCTTTAACAGGAGAGTATTCTAATTTAATAAATTTTGGTTCTTTTGAAGAGCCTTTTGCAACAGCTAGAAAAGCCTGCATATTCATGTCTTCAATTTCTTTTTTATTATAAATTGTAACTTTAATACCTAAGGGTTCTAATATTTCCTTTGCTTTTTGGGCTAGGGTTTCAGGATATAAATCAATAGAAGGAGTATTTACCAATTCTCTTGTTATATTTATACCTTCAATAATATTTTTTACTTCTGTAAGAAAACTTTCGTTTAGTTCAGCATTGTTAGGTAATTTAATATTAATATTAAAATCAAATTTTTTGTCTTTTTTTGTTTTGTAGGTATCAAAACTATAATTAGATTGTAAAAATCCTTCAATTAAGGCTGGAATAAATATATTACTTTCGAAATAATCAACTTCAAAATAATTAATATTTATATCAGAATAATTTTTGCTTTTTAAATCATTAGCAATTTTGAAACCAAGATGACGTATATCATTTAATAAAAGATCTTTAGAGTCTCCTAAATTTACTAAATATATTTTTTCAAATTCATTAATATAGTAGAAGATCTTGAATCTGTCACTTTCAAAATAATTTGTTTCTTCTAATACTTTTTTTAAACTTGGTTTAATTTTTTCAACATCAAAATCATTGTCAATAATATATACTTCTAATGCATTATCAATATTACTATTAATTTTTAATTGCATTTGCAAACACCTCCAAAATGTAATATACCCTATTTATTAGAAATTGACACAAAGATTATAAGTTGATAATATAATCTTCGAGGTAAGAGAAAATGAAAAAAATTTTAACATGTATTTTAATTGGCTCATTATTGTTTTTTACTTCTTGTAGTAGGGTAAATAAGGCTGGAACTTATGAGGCTACAGGAAAAGGACGAAATGGGGATTTAAAAGTTTCAGTTACAATTAATTCAGAAGGTGAAATTTCCGATGTGGAATTAGTTGAATATGAGGACAATATAGAATTTGTTGAAGCCTGTTATGAAAAAATAAAAGAAGAGATAATAAAGAAAAACTCATATGATGTTGATACAATAACTGGTGCAACAGAAACCAGTAAAGGGATTATTGAAGCTGTAAGAAATGCAGTGGAACAAGCTAAATAATTTTTACGAAAAAGACAATATATTGTCTTTTTTTTGTTATACTATGATATAATTCCAGTATGGAAAATAGTAAAGAGATTACAATAAAAACCCATAAAGAAGCTAAGGATTTTTCAATTCTATTAGTAAGTACTGCCCAAGTATTAGTTCAAAATGGTGCTGAAATCTATAGAGTAGAAGATACAATAGCTAGAATGTGCGGTGTATATAAAGAAATAAAAAATATAAATATATATGCAACTTATAATATGGTAATGGTATCCTTTAATTATGAAGACGAAGATATTATTACTATGAGGAGAATAAACTCATATTCCTTTGATTTAAGTAAAATATCCAGAATAAATGATTTTTCTAGAAAATTTGTAAAGGGAGAATATGGTATTTGTGAAGGAGCACAAATTGTTAAAGATATTGGATATAGTAACTATCAGTCTTTAAAGAATTATTTAATATTTGGTAGCCTAGGGGCTGCAGCACTTATATTTAATTTTGGTGGAAACTGGGAAGATTTTATAGTTACTTTGTTTGCTGGTTTTGCAGGGATTTTAGTCTTATTTAAAGTTGCAGAAATTAGTTTTTCCTTTTTTTTCAATAATATTGCAGGTGCTTTTGCTGCTGCTCTAGTAGCAGTACTAGGAATTAGTTTAGGAATTGGTACCAATGTAGATATTGTAATAACTGGAGCAATAATTCCCTTGTTGCCTGGAATATATTTTACCAACTCAGTAAGGGACTTTATGAGTGGAGATGTATTGTCGGGAATGTACGGAATAATGCAATCTATTTTAGTTGCAGCAGGTATGGCTTTAGGAGTTAGTTTAGTTTTATATTTTTATTATTAGAGGTAAGTATATGATTTTATTAAAATCAATAAGTGCAGGTGCTTCATCTGTATTTTATGGACTATTTTTTAATTCTCCTAAAAAATCTATAATTGGTAACTTTATTACAGGGTTTATAGGAATGTTTATTTATTACATATTCTTTGGGAAACTAGACACTAAATTTGTCCCTTTGGTTATAAGTTCCTTTATAATAGGGATTATGGCAGAATTATTGGCTAGAATATTTAAGTTTCCAGCAACGGTATATTTAGTGCCTAGTTTAATCCCACAGGTTCCAGGTCTTGCAATGTTTAGAACAATGCAAGGACTAGCAATGCAAAATTTAGATGCAGTCTTATCAAATGCCTTAGATACATTAATTTGTGCAACAGCATTGGCACTAGGAATAGTGCTTTCAACAATATTTTCCAAATCTATAAACAGGGTAAGAATGAAAAGTAGAAAATTTAAGAGGTAAAAAATGCTAATAAAAAAAGATTATAGTAGTAATAATTATAAAACAATATATTTAGCCGGTGGATGTTTTTGGGGTGTTGAAGAATATTTTAAAAGAATACTAGGAGTTGAATATACAGAAGTTGGCTATGCTAATGGTATAGGTGAAGAAACCAATTATTATAGATTAAAAGAAACAAAACACAGTGAAACAGTAAAGATCATATATGACCGTAATATAATAGATTTAAAAAACTTACTAATAAAGTTCTTTAAGATAATTGATCCTACAAGTTTAAATAAACAAGGAAATGATGTAGGTTTACAATATAGAAGTGGAATATACTATGAAAAAGAAGAAGATAAGAAAATAATATTGGATTATATTGATGAAGTAGCTAATAGATATAGTAAGGAAATAGTAGTTGAAGTAGAAAAAATAAAAAACTTTATTAAGGCTGAAGAATATCATCAGGAGTATTTAAGGAAAAATCCTTTAGGCTATTGTCATATTAACATGGAAGAATTTGAAAATGAAAAGCCAGAAGTAGATGAAAATAATTACAGTAAACCCAATAAGGAAGAAATTAAAAATAGATTAACAGAAGAACAATATTTAGTAACACAAAAAGAAATGACAGAAAAACCATATAACAACATCTATAATGATAACTTTCAAAAGGGTATTTATGTTGATATTGTAACAGGGGAACCACTATTTCTATCTACAGATAAATATAATGCCGGTTGTGGTTGGCCCTCTTTCACCAAGCCTATAGATGAGGAAGTTATCCAATATAGAAAAGACAATAAATTAAGAACTGAAAGAATAGAAGTAAGAAGTAGAGTAGGAGATAGTCATCTAGGACATGTGTTTAACGATGGACCAAAAGAAAAAGGTGGGCTAAGATATTGTATTAATTCAGCAAGTTTAAAATTTATTCCATTAAATACAATGGAAAAAGAAGGTTATGAGGAATATATAAAATATCTTAAATAAGAAAAATAGGTATA